>JBHIDG010000023.1:0-16301 GCA_046760025.1 Woeseia sp.
GTAGACAGAAGTTGAAGCCGTTTGTCGGCTGTGACTTTGAGGCAGGTTTCAGGCCCTTGCGTGATCCTCGGTTTTGGATCCGGGTGCCGACGCCGCGATGTCGGTAAGCATTTTCATGAATTCTTTGGCCGAAAGCGGTTCGCTGCAAAGGAAACCCTGTATCTGGTTGCAGCCGTGCCGGCGCAGGAACTCCAGTTGCTCGTCGGACTCGACGCCTTCCGCCACGACGTTCAGGCCGAGTTGCTGCGCCATTGCAAGTATGGCGGCGCAGATGGCCGCGTCATCTATGTCGACATGCAGATCCTTGACGAAAGAACGATCGATCTTGAGCGTATCGATAGGAAAGCGCTTGAGATAGCTCAGCGACGAATAACCTGTTCCAAAGTCGTCGACCGACAATGAAATGCCGGCATTCTTGAGCCTTTGCAGGGCGATGAGGGTGTTATCGGCATCCTGCAACAGGACACTCTCGGTAATCTCGAGTTCCAGATACTTCGCCTCGATGCCGGCGCCAGTCAATGCGTCGTGCACATCCTTGCGAAGGCTGTCCGCATGGAACTGGTGGCTGGATATATTGACAGAGACCGGAATCGCTCCAAACGGGAATTTGGACCAGGCTTTTACCTGCTTGCAGGCTTCACGCAGGACCCACTGACCGATTTGCATGATCAGACCGGTTTCCTCGGCAACCGGGATGAAGTCGTCAGGAGCCATGGGTCCGCGCTCCGGGTGGTGCCAGCGCAGAAGCGCCTCGGCCCCGGTCAATGACCAGGTCACGGCATCGACTTTCGGCTGATAGTGGAGCTTGAACTGATCCTGGTCGATCGCCTTGCGGATCTGGTTTTCCAGGTCGAGACGATGGAGTGACTTTGTCCGCATGGTCTCAGTAAAGAACTTGTAGTTATTGCGCCCGAAGAACTTGGCGCGATACATCGCGGAGTCCGCGTTCATCAGGAGCGCTTCGGCGGTTTCGCCATCCTGTGGATACATCGCTATGCCAATACTCGGTGTTACGACGAACTGATGTCCTTCGCAGCTGAATGGCGGGGTAAGTACCGAGATGATCCGCGCCGTGATCGAAGCAACCGTTTCCTCGGAGTCCACACCGTAGAGCTTGATTACGAATTCGTCTCCACCGAGGCGAGCCAGGTTGATGCCGCCATCGTCGTTCGGGTCGAACCGTGAAACAGAGTCGGTGGATCGTGTGCAATTCTCCAGCCTGCGGGCCACCTCCTTGAGCAGCTCGTCGCCTATGCTGTGACCCAAGGTATCGTTGATGCGCTTGAATCGGTCGAGATCGACAAACAGGATCGCGAACTTTTCATTGTCCTGTTCGGCAAGCCTGATGGTTTGCTCCAGGCTCTGGCTGAAAAGCTGTCGATTCGGCAACTCGGTCAGCTCGTCGTAGTAAGCCAGATTGAAGATTCTCTCCTCGGAATTCTTTCTATCGGTGATGTCTCTGACGATGGCCAGAACCGAGCTCTTGTCACGTTTGACAAACCGGGTCTCGAGGTGGATATCCAGGGCTTCCAGTGTGTGCTCGTAGACCTGCGCTTTGCCGGTCACGAGCGCTCGCTTGATGCAGGCTCTTGCCGTGTCATCGTTTTCGCAGGGATAGAAGTTTACTTCCGATGCTGTCGACAAAGCCTTGATCTGCTGAGTATTGGTGGCGTCCGGTCCGCTCAGTCCCTCCTGTACCTGTCCATCCGCATTGACGATGAAGATGAGATCGGGAACGGCGCGAATCAGACCCCTGAGGTCGTTGAGTGACCGTGAGGTTCTCAGGACGTATCGGACGCGGTGGGCGAGAACAGGCAACGAGATAGGCTTGATGATGAAGTCGGTCGCACCGAGATTGTAGGCGCGCTCAACGGACTTGTTATCCTCCCTTTCCGTCACCATGAAGATCGGTACTTCCCGATCCGTTTCCCGGTTCCTTATTATTTCGCACAGGGAAAATCCGTCCATCTCGGGCATTTCGACGTCGAGCAAAACGACGTCTGGTTGTGTCCTGGCAAACTGATCCAGCGCAACCTTGCCGTCCGCGGCGGTAACCACGCGAAAACCGGCTTGTTCCAGGACATCCTGGACCATCTTGCGGATCGTCGCGTCATCGTCGGCGACGAGCACGAGCGGCTTTGCTGCCGTGTCTAAACCATTGGTCATGCGGCCGATTCAGGGATTAAGACTATGTAAAATAAGAGAATATTGTCGCGGTAGCCTGATATCCGAGACAGGTGTCACAGTTATGACAGGCGGGACAGCCAATCGCCTCAGAATTCGGCGGATTCCCTCGATTGAATCCAGGACATGACGCTTTCTATGGAAGGTTGCGTGCCTTCGATCGTACAAATTCCTCCAATGCGCCCTGCTGGTCAAGTCGTGCGAGCTTGTCAACAAACGGATGTGAGAAGCCTGGATCCTCGGTCTTATACAGCTCGAGTCCCGAAATCATCGCACGCAGTGCCGACGGAATGTCCGCGCTGGCGTGGTCCGCGAGTTCGGGGTGTTTCAAATCGAACCTGATGGCTCCTGCCAGAAAGAAAGCTATAAAGTAGCTGTCGATAATAAAATCGTTCGTGAGTTCCAGATATTCGTCACTTATCACAATGTTCACGGGCGCGTTTCCAGATGCGGCATACGATGTAATCAGCAAAAATTCCTGATCTGCTTCGGCGACAGTGTGTGCGCCGAGCATCCGGTCAATGGCGGCAAGGACCTCCGCGTCGGCGTTGTCTGAATCTCTTACCGGAGCGCAGAACACGGCACCCAACGACGCCAATGCCGAATCCACGATCCGATTGGCCTCTGACTGCTTTGCCACTGGCAGGGTCAACGTTGCGTGAATGAATTCGCCGTACTTGGCTGTCAGAAACACGTACGAGATCAACCTGTCATTGCCTTGCTGCAGCAAATAGAGTGCCTCGAGTACAGGGATGGCACCCGACCCGATCGTCCGCCTTCGTTCGCTTTGCAGCGTCACTCTGCCATAGGCCTCAGCATCGCTCACCTGTGCTTTGATCTCATCGTAGTGATCTCTCAGCACGTCTGATTCGACACCATCCGGAATACCTACGATGCCATAGTCGTAGATGAATACATTGAGCAGGACGTCGTCGTGCCGGTACGCCGTCCAGACCCCCAAGCGGGGATCGTCCCCGAATTGCTGGTCGTACATCTCAAAGTCGGCTATTTGATACGGGAGATCGATCGCGAACGTGCCCCAGGCGGCTGGTTGCAGTTCATTGCAGGTCTGCGCATGCGTGGTCGACCAGCCGAGAAGCAGCAACGCCAAGGCGACTCTGGATATTATTTTTGAGCTTGCGGTGTTCATTCGGTCGATCGGTGCTTCACCAGCGCTCATCCAGGCGCCAGAGACCAACTTCTCTGGCTGCGGCAAAAGCCCGGTCTAATTCCTGTGTGCTCGGCCGACGATTGATGTCGCCATATTTCTGGACGATGCCGACGTGGTGCAACGGGCGGTACTGATCCATGATATTCAGGTAAGTATCAGGTGAGATTTCGGCCGCCAGCCACGCGAAGATTTTCCGGGCATCTTCCGTGTGATTGGGCATGACGAGATGGCGCACCAGCAGTCCGCGCCGGGCGAGGCCGTCCTCGCCGAAGCGGAGGTCTCCAACCTGGCGATGCATCTCCCTGATGGCTTCGCAGGCGCGCTCAGGATAATCCTTTGCCTTCAGATAGCTTCTCGAGGGCTCGTACCCGAAGAATTTGAAATCCGGCATGTAGATGTCGACCAGTCCTTGCATGAGTCTGAGTGACTGGAGCGAGTCGTAGGCACTGGTGTTATAGACGATCGGTATTTTGAGGCCGCGAGGAACGGCCGCTGCGATCGCTTCGACCAGTTGCGGCGCGACGTGCTCGGGAGTGACAAAGTTGATGTTGTGGCAGCCGCGAGCCTGAAGCCGAAGCATCAGAGTCGCGATTTCCTGTCCTGTGCACTCGGCTCCCTCGTGTTGCTGGGAAATATCCCAGTTTTGACAGAATACACACCGCAAGTTACACAGCCCGAAGAAAATCGTTCCCGAGCCGCTCCAGCCCCTGAGACAGTCCTCCTCGCCGAAATGAGGAAACGCGCTCGAGACGACGGCGTGCCTGCCGGTGTTGCAAACGCGCGCCTTATCGATCAAACGGTTGACATGGCAATTTCGCGGACAGGCGCAACAATCTTCGAGTTCGGCAACAGCTTCGGGGACCCGTGAGGGAAACTCGCCTCGTTTATAGGTCGAGATATAGACCGGCTCGAAATTTCTGATAAGAAACCTCGGATGCGTATATCTGCCGTTGCGTAATGCATTGGCCCTGAACACCGCAGAATCCTGTAATTACCGCTGTGGCTGTCAATACAGCCGATGGTGCCGATTCTAACGCAGACTCTTGGAGTGTGAGGGAGTCAGGACCTCCGCTCCAGGGACGTGCTCATATCTCGAAGATGCCAGGGAGTCGAGCCGCCGCATGCGCCACTGATCGAGCCAGTTCATGACTAGGTCCAGCTGTGCGATGTCGCGGGCCGCCTTGTACGCAGGCATCTCGTAAATTCCGATTCCCTGCGCCGCAGCCTGAACAAAGTTCTGGCTGTCCCGCATGACCGCGATAATGGGAATTCGGAGGCTCGTCAAGAAGCGCATAAGCATCTGATAGCTCTTTGTATTATGGCGCGTCCGGTTGGCAATTACGGCCAGTTGGCGATCGCGCCGGTCAAACTGTGCCACGAGCAATAGTTCGGCAATGAAACGGGATGCGGAGTACACGTCTATCGCCGAGGGCAGGACGGGTATCAGGATGCTGTTTGCATCGTATGTAACGGAATGAAAATCGACATGCTCGACGCTTCCGGGCAGGTCGAAAATCACGGTTCGGGTTCCGGGTCCGAGTTGTAGTCGGAAATTCCGGCTCAGTTCGTCCGCATTCTCGTAACCGGCGACGCCGTGAATCGCGGGACGGTCGGCCGGCCGCTTATCGAGCCAGCGCATGGCGAAACCCCGGGGATCGCAGTCTATCAAGGTCGGTGCCGGACCACGCAGCGCATACTGGCTTGCAAGGTTGGTTGCCAGCGTCGTTTTGCCGCAACCACCCTTGGGATTCAGAACGACTATTTTGTGAAGACAGTCTCGAACCTGTGAGGCGAGCATTGTTCTGCCGGGGTCTGTCCCCTCTCCGTAGGCGAACACTCGCCGCGACTCATCGCTGACAGGGAGCCCAAACCAGTCACACCCCGGCAATGACCAGTGGCGGATGCTTTCAGACCCGAATCCTACAAAAAGCGCAGCTCTGTGTCGACAGCATCTATATAGGCAAAAAATTGCATATCCTGACTGCGTCCAAAATGCCTGGTCACGGCCAGAGCCAGCCGAACACCCCCGCAGTCAGCAACCCATAGATGATGCCATCGAGGATGTCCTTTGCCGTTCGGCTCCACGTGTGACCAAACCAGATTGCGCCCATCGGCGCGGCGCCCGCGTAGGCGAGCACGGCTACCGTGGCTGACATCTGGAAGACCTTGAGATACTCGGCGCCGGCCGGCAGCGCTACGCTGGTCACATAGGCGACCAGGAGCGAGACCACCAGGCAGTAAACGGCCCATTGCACCAGTTGCTTACCCATCGCGAGCGATCCGTGCGGCAACACGACGATCATCGCAGCCGGCCCTTCCTTGCATTTGGCCCGCCATTCCTCGCTCTTGTGATCCGCGCCCGAGCCGGCGTGTGGAACGCTGTACTGACCGGGGCTGGAGCCTTTCAGCACGGCCCTGGCTGCCTCCTCATCGGGCAGTTTGTGCCAATCGGCATTGTGATACTGCACGACCGTCCAGATCAGGCTGCTGGCGATGAACACGATGACGCCTGATACGACAATCGGCAACCACAAAGACAGTAGGTCCACGTTCATTTCGGTTTCTCCTTATTGATGCGCCGCCCGCCCGGCCCCTTTGATGCGGTAGTTTAGACGATTTATCGGACCAGTTCCGACCGTGGAGAGCATTCCTATTAGAATACGACGCATGCACCCAAGCTGTTTTTTACATGTTCTGGTCCGGTGGTTTATCGGACTTTGCCTGGTACTCATCGTGCAAAACGCCGTTGCACACGGTAGTGTCGTTCCCGATGAAGACGTGTGTCTGATTCAGATCGGTTACTTCAAGGCGCACTTCAAAATCTATCTGCCGCGAACCCGCCAGCACGAGGAGTTTTGCGAAGACATTCCGGGCACCGGCGAGAGCGTTTTTGTCATGGAGTATGTTCACGGCAACCTCAGTGCAGTACCGATCGATTTTCGGATCATACGGGACGTTACCGGGCTCGGACGGTTCGCAAGAAGTCGGGACATCGAATCGATCGAAGATCTCGATAGTGCTACCGTCTTTCATCATCCGGCCGCGGTTCAGCCTGACGTGTTCACGGTCGTCAATTATTTCGATGAGGCCGGCTGGTATGTCGGCATCGTAACTGCAACGCCCGCAGGCGGAAAAAATAGTTACATCGCTGTATTCCCCTTCAAGGTTGGATTTGCCGGCTTCGGTTATTGGCCTTGGTTCGCTGCATTGATAGTCCTGCTTCAGCTGCACTTCTGGTATATGAGCGGCTCATTTTCAAGATGGCGCGAATGGCGCAACAAACGCCAAGACGCCGTGTCGGAAGCTTGACATGGCGCATCGATTTTGGACAGGCGTCGTTATTCTGTTGGTGTTCACAACAACGCCGGCTGAGGAGTTGGTCTCTCGGAATGGTCTGTTTCATGTCAGTTATGAAAGCCGGCTCGATCCGATCGTCATAAACAGGATCCACAGTTGGGTGGTTCACCTGGAAACGGCAGACGACGAGCCGATCCGCAACGCGAAAATCACGGTGTCGGGTGGCATGCCCGCCCACGATCATGGACTTCCGACCCGACCCCGCATGACACGACAACTCGGTAACGGCGATTATCTGATTGAGGGCATGCGATTTCACATGAATGGCTTTTGGCAAATCGAAATCACCATTAGTGCGGACGGCGGTACCGACACCGTAATTGTCGAATTGGAGCTTTGATTTTGTCAGGAAGATTGGCAAAGTATGCGGGACTGGGCAGCTTGGCGTTTCTGGCTGCCCTGTGGATGAACAGGGCCGGCGATCCGCCGGTCTGGACCGCGACAGAGATCGCGTTACTGCGCTCACTCTGGATCGGCAGCCTGCCGGAACTGGCATCGGATCCATCGAATGCCGTGGCCGACGACATGCGTGCCGCGAAACTGGGGCAACAGTTGTTCTTCGATCCAAGGCTCAGCGTGAACGGGGCAGTATCCTGTGCGAGCTGCCACCGCCCCGAACGGCGTTTCACGGATGGTCTTGCGAAGGGTAGGGCGATCGGCACATCGAAGCGCAATACGCCGAGCATCGTGGGAGTCGCATACAGTCCGTGGCTTTATTGGGACGGACGCAAGGACAGCCAGTGGTCGCAAGCGTTATCGCCGCTCGAAGACCCCAACGAGCACGGTGGAAATCGCATGCAGTACGTGCGATTCATTGCCGGCAATCCGGGTTATGGAACAGCCTATGAGGAGTTGTTCGGCCCGGTCCCGGACGTATCGGACCGCAGCCGCTTCCCGGATGCCGCGGGTCCCGTCGACAATCCGGTGTGGCGCTCAGCCTGGGAGGGGATGGCCGGCGAGGACAGGGCAATCGTCAACGGGGTATTCGCAAACATCGGCAAAGCGATTGCCGCCTATGAACGACGGCTGATGCCGGGGCCGTCGCGATTCGACGCATACGTCGAAGCCGTATTGAGCGGTGATGAACAGGACTCGAAAGAAGTGCTCAATGATGACGAGATCAGGGGCCTGCGTCTGTTCATCGGTGAAGCCAACTGCACCCGGTGTCACAACGGCCCCCTGTTCACCAATCACGAATTCCACAATACGGGCGTTATCAGTTTTCCGGGTGAAATCCCCGATAACGGCCGGGTCGCCGGCGTGCGTACGGTCGTGTCGGATTCGTTCAATTGTGTCGGCGATTACAGTGACGATCCGAATCGTGTCTGCCCGGAATTGCGCTTCGCCAGAACCGGTCCCGAGCTGATCGGCGCAGTAAAAACGCCGTCACTACGTAATCTCGACGGAACCGCCCCGTTCATGCACAAGGGGCAATTGGCGACCACGACTGACGTGCTCAATCATTATAACCAGGCGCCGCTTGCGATGATCGGGCACAACGAGGTGAAGCCGCTGAGGCTGAGCCGGCGCGAACTCAAGCAACTCGATGACTTTCTGCAAAGCCTCACGGCGCCACTCGGGACGGCGCCCGCGTGGCTCGCCGCACCCGGTGACCCGGGGAATTCTAATCTGCCGTGTTCGGAAAGGTTACTCGAAACTCAGCGCCAGGTTCCCTGTTGACCACATCTATATTGCCTTGCATTGCTACAGCAAGCTGATGCACGATTGCCAGCCCGATGCCAGTACCGACAGTTTCCCTGGTCAATTCACTTTCCGAACGATAGAAGAGCTGGAATATTCGCTTCATCTGATCTTTCGGGATACCCGGGCCGTAATCACGTACTGCAAACAAAACATTGTTGTCGCCCGTAAGCTTGCTGTCGATTTCGATCCGTTTTTCCTGCGTATTTTTCGAAAACTTGATGGCGTTGTCGACCAGATTGATGATTATCTGTGTAAAGCAGTCTCCATCGATGCTGATCGTTGCTCTATCGGTCTGTTTGTCCCTTCTGAAGGTGAGTAAGAATCCGGCGCGCTGCACCTGATTCGAGATTTTCGAGTCGACCTGGTTCATCAGTTCGCCAACCGTGACGGGTTTGATATCGAATTGCGGCTCATTCCGAGTGATTTTCGCAAGCTGCAGGACGTTTGAGATGAGCCTGGTCAGGCGCTCACTCTCGTCGTGAATGAACTCATAGTATTGCTGTTTCTTGTCCGCGTCGGCCCAGCCTTCCTTGAGCATCTCGCCGTACATGCGTATCGACGTCAGCGGCGTCTTTAGCTCGTGGCTGACTGCGGAAACGAAGTCCTGCTGTTGCCGGGCGAGGTTTATCTGGCTCAGGCCCAAGCGATACAGGGAATAGAAACCACCGAGGAATACGATGGTGAGAACAAGCGTTACCCAACCCAGCACCGATGCGCCGGGGGCAGGTGGCAGGCTGTTGATACTGTAAATCAGCTCCAGCCCGTCGAACGGCGCGGACATCCTGCTGCGATATAGCAGGGCGCCATCGAATGCCCCGGAACCGTCGGGATAGTCGGAATACGCGCTGCCCTGGAGTGTGTCGATGACATCGTCCTGATAGGCGACGATCAGGTTGCTCATGGCCGCCAGTCCGGTCGCGTGAAATCGAACATCGAAAGCGCCCCTAAGAAACTCATCTCTCTCAATCAGGAGACCCTGAATGAAGCGCTCCCCCTCGCGCCAGACCTTTCGAAACAGAACGAAATGGCCGCTGTCGAGCAGGCTGAATTCTAGCGGTTCGATTTCGCTCTCGAATGTGCTGATGCGAAATTCGGTCCTACCGGCAAGGTTGGCTATCGGTTTACGTGCCGGAGCCGGGAATGCTGCCGCTTTGGTTTCCGGTAATGCTATTTGCTCGCGGCGCTTCGCTCTCACCGGGCTATAGAGACGATCTTTGTCTTTGGCCGCATCGTCCTGGCGTGATTGTTCGAGCACCTCGCTTTTCTTCTGGTATGCTGCGTCCAGCTTAAGATCTGCAACTTTGCCGAGCGTGTTGCGTCTTTCCGAGTCGCCGATTGTGCCGTCAGTAACTTCGCCCTCGACCAAACCGCCGATCCCGGCTTGAACATCCGCGCTTCTGCTGGGCTGATTCAGTTCATCGAATACAGCCTGGCTATATGTGTCGGTCTGGTCAGGGAGCTGTTTCGCCGTGGCCTCAGCCGGACTATCGAGTTCGCCGTTGTTGGCAATAGCTTCACTGCTGATTCCTGACGTCAGAGTGATCCGCCGTTGTCGCTCACCGACGCGACCGGCTTCCTCTTCTGCTTCAGCTGTCACACGGGAGGACACCGGGCCGGGTCGCGGCGCCGCGGGCCGATATCGCACCAGCCGATTGTCACTCAATATGTCTCGTATCCGCCGAGCGATCTGCAGCCGCTGTTCGTATTCGTCGGCACCGATACCGAATGTAGTTGGGTCCGTGTCGCCTTGCGGTACGAGTGGCGTCGAAAATTCCCCGTCCGCGCCGACTTGAAAATATCCGAGTACACCAGGCAGGTCTTGTGCAACCGGAAACTCGGATAGCGGGGACCGTTGCACAAAATTGGCGCTGGGGTCGCCCGTGACCACGAGAAAACTGTAGTCGGCGAATGACCTGCCTTCGGCCCGCTTGAGCATTTCGATCAGGCCCGCATCCATGCGCGCCGTCAATTGCTCCGCGATGCTGCGGTGCTGATGAAAAGCCTCCCATTTGAGCTGGCTGTAGGCCTGCCAGATCAGGACGGCGGTGGGAACCGCGAGTGCCAGGAAAAACGAGGCCAGCAGGGCTTTCAGGCGCTCTTTATCGAATCCCTTGACGAGGGCCTTGGGAAGCATGTCGCTATCCTGCCGTGAGCAGCCGGTATCCCGCGCCCCGCACCGTGACGAGGTGTTCGGGTTCGCCGGGCTCGGCCTCGATCTTGCGCCGGAGCTTGGCGATGTGGATGTCGACAGTACGTGTCTCTATTTCTAGATTTCTAGCGTAACCCCATATTTTTATTAATAATTCTTCTCTGGAAACGGGGCGCTGCGAGTTCGCCGCCAGGTAGCCCAGGATCTCGATCTCGCGTTTGGTGAAGGTCAGCGGCTCGGCGCCGTTGTGTCCTGAAAGGTTCTCGGTATCGATGCGGATACCGTCTCCGAGGCTGATCGTTCTGGCCTGTTCGATACCGATCTTCGAGCGTCTCAGCACGGCTTCGACACGGAGGACGAGCTGCTGGACCGAGAATGGTTTGGAGACATAGTCATCGGCGCCCAGTTTCAGGCCCTGGATGATCTCCTCGTCAGAATTCTTGGCCGTAAGCATGATGATCGGCTGGTCCCGGTCTTCGGCACGAATCCGGTTGCAAATCTCATAGCCGTCCATGCCGGGCAGCATGATATCGAGCAAGATCAGATCGAACCTGCCCGTCAGCGCTTTTTCGAGACCCTCGGGGCCCGCTGCCGCGCTGTCCACCTCGTAGCCGTGGAAGACGAATACGTCGATCAGGCCGGACCGGATGGCTTCTTCGTCTTCCACGACGAGTATGCGGATTTGTCTCGTCATGACGCCACCTAGGCTAGCAGCTTTGCGCCCCGGACATCAGTGATGGCCTGTAAAGTTTTTGTAAATCCATCGTCGCGGTTTTTGCCTGTTCGTGTCTTATCTGTGCGGGCACCCTTCACTACTATCTACTCCACAGATTCGATCACGGACTACGAACCGGAAGGAGACACATCATGGCACTTATCAACCGCGTATCGCGCCTGTTCAAGGCGGACTTTCATGCCGTTCTGGATCAGATCGAAGAGCCCGAACTACTCCTGAAACAGGCTATTCGTGAGATGGAAGACGATCTGGCCGAAACCGAGCGGCGCATCAAGGTGTGCTCGCATGATCAGCAAGCGTTAGCAACGCGCAGAAGCGAAATCGAGAGCAGGCTTGCCGATATCGACGAGGAACTGGATCTCTGTTTCGCATCGAAGAAGGACGATCTGGTCAAGGGCCTGATCAGGAAAAAACTCGAGGCGGAACGTCTGTCGAAACGGCTGGACTCGAAGCAAGGCGCTACGGAGAAGTATCTCGCCGATCAACAGAAAATGCTCGACGAGAACCGCGCCTCGTTGGAAGGGCTGCGCCAGAAAGCGGAATGCCTGACGCAGCGCAAGGCGGCGAATGGCGAGTCCGAGTTCGATGACATCGCCTGGATGGCACAGGAACTCAGGGTGAGCGACGACGAAGTCGAAGTCGCTTACCTCCGCGAGAAAAACGCAAGGAGTTCGTCATGAAACGGCCTACGTTTTTCCACGGCGTTGTCGCAGCGGCGGTACTGGGGTTCTTCGCCAGCGCGATCGTCGCGACGCTGACGCCCTTCGTCGGACTCGGCGCTGTCCTGCGGCTTCTCATTCCGCTGCTCGGGCTGGCATACCTGCTTTATCTGCTGAACCGCAGTGCGGAACGGGTGGGCCGCGTAACCACCCTGATGCTCTGGGGAGGGCTGGCGGCGGGCACCTGGTGGTTTGCACCGCCTTTACCGCTGTACCTGATGATCCACGTCGGCGCCATCTGGCTCGTTCGCTCGCTGTATTTCTACTCAGGGATATTGCCTGCGCTTATGGATCTCGGACTGGGCACCCTGAGCGTGTCGGCGGCCGTGTGGGCGATCTCCCGATCGGGCAGCGTGTTCCTTGCCACGTGGTGTTTCTTCCTGGTACAGGCGCTGTTTATCGCGATTCCCGCCGCAGTCAAACCAAAGGCGCAGCCGGTTCCAACTGCCGACAGCGAAAACTTCGAACGTGCGAAGCGCCAGGCCGATGCGGCCCTGCGCCAGCTGTTCACCCAATAGTCATTCCTTTATATACGGAACAAGAGGACATCATCATGAAAACCAGGATTCTAGGCATCGCCTTGTTCACAATAACCCTTGCCGCGGTTATTTACTATCCGTCGCTCAAAGCCAAGCACATTGGTCCCGTACCGGTGGAGCACATCGTTGCGCCGGTCGGCACGCCCACAGTCGACGTCGTGTTCGTATTGGACACGACCGGCAGCATGAGCGGTCTCATACAGACCGCCAAGGAGAAGATCTGGTCGATTGCCACCACGATGGCATCCGCACAGCCGACCCCCGAGATTCGAATCGGACTGGTCGCTTATCGCGACCGTGGTGATCACTACGTTACCCGGGTGGTCGATCTTTCCGACGATCTCGACTCCGTATATGCCACGCTGATGGATTTCCAGGCGGATGGCGGCGGGGACACACCCGAGAGCGTGAACAAGGCGCTCTACGATGCCGTGCACGGCATCTCCTGGGGCCGGAACTCGCAGGCGTATCAGGTCGTGTTCCTGGTCGGCGATGCGCCGCCGCACATGGACTACCAGGATGAAGTGAAGTATCCGCAGATCGTGGCAGCTGCAAAGGAGAAAGGTATCGTGATCAACACGATCCAGTGCGGCGAGATTCCGACGACTGCCGCACCCTGGACCCGGATCGCAAGCCTGGGCAATGGGAAATACTTCCAGGTAGAGCAGGCCGGTAGCGCTGTAGCGATGATGACGCCGTACGATGCCGGGATTGCCGCATTGTCGGCGAGGCTCGACGAGACACGGCTCTACTTCGGTAGCGAGGAAGATAAGAGAAGAATGGCGAGCAAGGTAGCGGCGACTGACAAGCTGCATGTGGCCGCTTCGGTCGAAGCCCGGGCACGTCGCGCTGCGTTCAACGCATCGGCGGGCGGCAGGGCAAATCTGCTGGGCGAAAACGAGCTGGTCGATGCCGTTACGAGCGGTACCGTCAAGCTCGACGAACTCGACGAGGCGGACCTTCCCGAAGCGCTGAAACCGATGGCGCCGGAAGAGCAGGCAGCGTATGTTTCGGGCCTTGCGGCGGAGCGGGCTGACTTGCAGCGGCAGATTCGCGAGCTCTCGGCCGACCGCGACGGTTACATCAAGAAGAAAGTCGAGGAAGCCGGCGGCTTCAAGGACTCTCTGGATCAGAAGATCTACGATGCCGTGGCCGAGCAGGCCGGCAAGGCCGGACTCGAGTACAATGACGGTCCGGACTACTGATCGACGGTGTAACAGGCGCAAAAACGGGGCCCGCGTAGGCCCCGTTTTCTCATATTCCTAGTCCGTCCTGCTTTCGGTCACGGAATAAAGCGCATTGGCCGTGCAATTGGATACGGCATCGTACCCGGCCTCCAGTTTCTCGCCATCCTCAGTGCCGCTGTAGGCCTCAACATCCGCGAGATAGGTGGCGAGGTCGGGGTAGGAATCGATAATGATGACGACACCGAGTTCCGATGAGACCACTGGCGCCGCGACAAAGCCGCGAATATCCCCTCCGTAGGGGCTGCTTGTTCGCCCAGGCCAGCCATGCGCCGTGTGCGGCATTAAGATCCTCGACTGTCTGGCCTTCGTTGAGCGTACAGGTCCGGACCTGCTCGAGTCGCTTATCGGCATGAGCCGCAGAAACGGTGATCAATAGCGAAATGGCGCCGGCGATGCGCCAGGTGAACGGGGTAATCTGCATTGCGTACGCCTCCTGCGCGCTTATTGTTGTTGTTGGCCGGAAGCCGCGGTCGGGCGCAGACCGCCTATTTGCAGATTCGATGAGGCGCCTTTTGCAGGGCGATCACAATTGAATCGCGACTGCGATTCATGATGCGTGCTTAATACACGGGGCCGCCGCGCGGCCCCGCACTATTCGACCCGGAATCCTATTCCGCAAGTAGAGGATCTGCCGGTGAGGGATCTGGATGCATAGGCTCTTCGGGACTGTCCGGCTGCGACGCGACCTGCGGCGGACGACGATGGCGTAGTCGTACGATGAAGATACCTATGCCATAAACGGCGCAGGCAAATCCGACAGCCAGATACCAGAAGGCCACCTCGTATTCAAAGCCCAGAAACAGACCGGTGGCAAAGAACAGCAGGCCGAGCAGGAACCAGAACTGCGGAATTCTTTCGTAGATCGGTGTTGGTATCCACATAATCATCTCTCACACGTTGCCTGTGGGTCATGCAGCCCAGAAAATGCACCTGTCAGCCAAACCGCGATGCGGCACCGTTCACAGAAAGCGCTTCAAGTTTTCGAATCGTGTATAAATTGTGACGGGTTTCACATAATAATCCGGACTTTGGCGGGGAGGGACGATTTGGGCCGGCTTACCGGACCGACACCAATGAACAAGGGATTCTGGATCGTACTCTGTATCGTTACGGCAGCGGCGCCGGATCATGCCGTGGCGTCCGAGCAGGCGGCCCCGGCCGCGACCGAGCTGATCAGTTCCCTCTCATTGCGGGAGTCCGCCAGACCCGTGCGCGAACATCCACGCTGGGCCAGGCCCGCGAAGGTGGTTGTCGGTTTCCGTCCCGGATTGGGCGTTGCGGAGGAGGATTTTCTTGCGGAATTCCAGTCCGTGGCCGGAGGCGCAACAGTGATCCTGTTCGATCCCTCCGAGACCGGCCTGGACGCAATTGCCGATGCCGACGTATTTATCGGTTTTTGCGGACCGCACACCATCGATCGGCTCCGACAGCTGCGCTGGATCCACACCTATACGGTTGGCGTCGATCGGTGCCTCAGCCATCCCGGCGTGCTCAGACGCGATTTCATCATCAGCAACAACCAGCGTGTCTCGGGTCCCAGCATCGCCGAACTTGCAATAGCGATGATGATGATGCTCTCGAAGAATCTCCACTACTACCACCAGCAGCAATATCAGCACACCTGGGCCAGGGGTGCGGAATACCCGAGTGATTTGACGGGCACAACCATGCTGGTGCTCGGGCTAGGGGGCATCGGCACCGAAACTGCACGCCGTGCAGCCGCGCTCGGTATGCGAGTTGTCGCGACACGCAATTCGAGTCGGGCGGGACCCGGGTTTGTGGACAGGGTTGGTCTGCCGCACGAGATGTACGAGCTCGCAGGCGAGGCCGATTTCGTGATCAATGCATTGCCATTGACACC
The DNA here is from genome assembly GCA_046760025.1 of Woeseia sp. GTDB lineage: Bacteria > Pseudomonadota > Gammaproteobacteria > Steroidobacterales > Woeseiaceae > JACZWL01. The sequence goes on from JBHIDG010000023.1 coordinate 15,668, forward strand.
ACAGACGAACGGGTTGATCGACGAGCGATTCTTTAAAGCCTTAAAGCGGGGTGCATACTACATCAGCGTAGGGCGGGGCAGGACGACCGTGACCGACGACCTGCATGCTGCATTGATCGACGGGAGACTGGCCGGTGCGGCGCTGGACGTCATGAATCCCGAACCGTTGCCGGCGGATCATCCCTTGTGGACCACCAAAAACGTGGTGATCACGCCCCACATCGCTGGTCGCAACGTCGATTCGATCAGGCGTACGCTGGTCATCGCCGCAGAGAATCTGCGGCGATATGTGCAGGGCGAGAGACTGCTGAACGTTGTCGATGTGAATCGCGGCTACTGATCAGCTCTCGGCCAGGTCTATTCCGGCGGCGGCACGATTCGAATGTACGGCCTGGGAGCCTCCCAGCCTCCCGGATAGCGCTTCCGGGCCTCCTCATCCGATACGGACGGTACGATTATCACGGGCTCGCCATGCTTCCAGTTGACGGGAGTCGCGACCTGGTGAAGTGCCGTCAATTGATTCGAATCCAGCAGCCTCAAGATCTCATCGAAGTTGCGGCCGCTGCTCATCGGATAAATCAGCATCGCCTTGATCTTCTTGTCCGGCCCGATCAGGAATACCGAACGCACTGTC
>JBHIDG010000024.1:0-16294 GCA_046760025.1 Woeseia sp.
GACCTATGGCCTGCAGGCGGCTGACTTTGATGTTGTCTGCATGGAGGCGCAGCAGTATTGGCCTTTGATTGCCGGTCAGGCGAGGAGTATTCGCTTTGAAGCGCCGGTCCATGGTTCTCCCACATCGCGAACCGATGTTTGAGGACGGTCGAGCCCGGCATGCCGTTTCAGAGTGCCGGCATCACTCATGCCGGGAACCGAAGGTGATGCCGAGGCGGCCAATACCAGGAAAGTCGCAGCAAGTGCCGTTGTGGACAATTTCCCCACTGAAAAGACCTCCCTTATTCTTGTTATTGGGTCTCCGAAAAGTTCATAAACCGTACCCCGATTCAGCCGTTCACGCAATTGTCGACCGGCAGTTGACCCAATGGCTCTAGTGTTTGTCGATTATGTCGCGTAGATGCTCGCGAAAGGGCTTGCCCGTCTCATCGTGTTCCAGGCCGTAGGCGACAGTCGCTTTCAGATAACCGAGCTTGTCGCCGCAGTCATAACGCTCGCCGCTGAACGCATAGGCGAAGACCGGGAATTCTTCCAGCATGTCTGCAATTGCGTCGGTAAGTTGGATCTCGCCTCCCGCACCTCTTTCGGTCATTGCGAGCTTGTCGAAGATCTGAGGGATCAGCAGATATCGGCCGACCACGGCGAGACTGGAAGGTGCGTCTTCCGGGGCCGGTTTTTCGACGATTTGAGATATGCGTTGCGACTCGCCGTCGATTGCGACGATACCGTACCTCGACGTGTCTTCGGGTGGCACCGTCTCGACGGCGATGATGCTACCGCCATGCCTGCCGTATTCATCCATCATCTGACAAAGACAGGGCGCTACGCCTGCGATCAGGTCGTCGCAGAGGTGCACGAAGAAGGGTTCGTCGCCGACTGCCTCCCTGGCGCAAAGGACGGCATGCCCCAGGCCCAGGGGCTCCTCCTGAAGAACATAGGTAAATGAGACACCGTTCGGCACGATGTCTCTGATTGACCGCAGCAGGTCCTCCTTGCCGGATCCGGCGAGCGCGTCTTCGAGTGCCGCATCGGCGGTGAAATGATCCTCGATCGCCTTTTTGGTGCTGCCGGTGACGAAGACCATATGCGTAGCGCCGGCCGCAACGGCTTCCTCGACCGCGTGTTGAATGAGTGGCTTGTCCACGATCGGCAACATTTCTTTCGGGGTCGCCTTGGTGGCCGGCAGGAACCGGGTCCCACGCCCGGCGACCGGGAATACGGCGGTACGGATGCTCTGCGACAACGGCCAGCTCCTTGTTCTTATGATGTCGCATCATAGCCAATGTCTGATCATCGCGGGAAGCACTGTGTCGCAGCCTGCCGCGTGAACTGCGCCGCCTTGCGGCGGCGCAATTTTTTTTCGCGCCAGGATTAGGTGTTGCCTGACTTACTTCTTTTTGGCTTTGTCGGTCGAGGTCAGCCGGATATTCTCTCGGTTGATTTCGACCGTGCGTTCGCCGATGCCCTTGACTAGCGTCAGTTCGTCGGCCGATTTGAACGGCCCGTGGGCCCGGCGGTAGTCGACGATTGCCATCGCCTTGGATAGACCGACGCCCTGAAGCTCTGAGGAAATGGTCTTGGCATCGGCAGTGTTGACGTTGACCGGCCCGGCAGACACGACCATCGGCCAAGTCAGAGTGCAGAGGGTGACAAGAAATAAACGTTTGAGCGATTTCATGATTGGCTCCTTCCATCGAGATTGCTTGCGAGCACAGGTCCGGAGCTTAGCCAGCATATGAAGCACCGGCCCGGTTCAAAATTCGGGAATACGGGAGGAAATGTGACCTAGCAGATGATCAGCTGCCCTCAGAGCTGCGTTGCAGCAGGGAGTCGAACCGCACGCGCGCGTACGGCCGTTGAGTCTCCCAGTCCTTGCAGCTCGGACATTGCCATAATAGCTTTCGGCTCGAGAAGCCGCACTCTTTACATTGATACCGCGGCGTGGTTGCCGCCAGGTTGCTCAGTGCCACACGAATCTTGTTCAGCGCCGTGGCCCTGTCTTCACCACCGTTGTGCAGGTGGTTCAGATCGATGAACTCCGCCAGGGTTTTTTCGTTGAGCATGTAGTCCTCCACGCAGTCATCGATGACACCGATGCCGCCGATGTTGTTCACGATTGCCGTATAGGCGACATCGGTCTTCGTCTCCGGGTTCTTCCTAAGCATCGACTCGAGGGCACGCTCGAGATCGCGCATGGACCCCTCGCGCTCATGGATTTTCACCAGCTCCGGCAGGGCCTCGGTGATGAGATAGGTGTGTTCGTCGAGAATGCGATGGAAAAGCCGTAGAGCGGTTTTCGTGTCGTCGGTATCGCGTGCGATTTCCGCTCGCGTAAGGGCGCCTCTGAGCGTTCTCGGGCGACCCGTCTGGGACTTCTTGACGAACTGACGAGCCGCGGTGTAGTCGTTATCGGACGCCGCCTGCTCCGCCAGCTCGCAATAATAATGGGCGATCTCCAGTTCCAGGGATTTGCCGCTCAACCTCTCGAGTCGCTGGGCAGCATCGATCGCTTTCTGCCACTCGTGCTCCTGTTCATAGATCCGGCACAACTGCTCGAGCGCCTCCACCTGGTAACGGGAACCGCTAGCCAGACGACTGAAGATGTTCTCTGCGCGGTCGAGCAGCCCGGCTTTGAGATAGTCTTTTGCGAGCGAGAAGAGCGCCTGATCGCGCTGTTCGGCCGCTACGTCGGGCCGTGCAATGATGTTCTGATGAATCCGTATCGCCCGGTCGACTTCACCTCTTCTGCGAAACAGGTTACCGAGCGCGAAGTGTGTCTCGATCGTTTTGTCGTCGACACGGACCATCTTCAGAAAATGTTCGAGCGCCTGATCGGTCTGCTCGTTCAAAAGGAAGTTGAGGCCCTTGAGGTAGTCAACATTCAACGGCGGCGGCGGATTGTCTTCCTCGTCGCGTTCACCGAAACGACCAAGTGCCCAGCCGGCTGCTGCAAGCAACAAGAATAGTCCGGCGAGAAGAAAAGTCGATTCAGTCGGCATCAGCGAGTGGCAAGTTTCTCAGGCTGTGGACTTCGGACTCGGACAGGCGCAGCGCTTTACGCAACTGTCGCCGCTCGTTAACTAGTCTCGCGGCGAAAATAGCAGTGCACATCAGGCCGAACAGCCAACCCAGTATGAATGTCACCGTGAATGCAAGCGGAATGGACGACCGGATCACGCCGAATGCCAGGTCGATCTCGATCGGTCCGGGATTCAGCCTCGAAAATACGAACATGACGACCAGTATGACAACAAACAGAACCAGAACGGCTATTCGCTTGACCATGCGCCCACTCCACTACTGCCAGCGCTCGATGCCTTCCGACATCGAAACGACCGGGAATATGGTAACCGGATGGAGGAAAAAGGCCACCCGAAGCGAGCCGGCTCGGCTAGGTCTTTATGGGGAAATCACGACTGGCATTTACGCGCTCGCGCAGGTCCTTGCCCGGCTTGAAATGCGGAACGTGTTTGCCCGAGAGTGCCACGGCTTCGCCGGTCTTGGGATTGCGCCCTATCCGCGGCGGCCGGTAATGCAGTGAAAAACTCCCGAAGCCCCGAATCTCGATTCGCTGGCCCTTTGCCAGGGAATCGCTCATTAGATCCAGGAGGTGCTTGACCGCAAGTTCCACGTCTTTCGCCGGCAGGTGCTTCTGTTTTCTTGCGATCATCTCGATGAGCTCTGATTTTGTCATAATACGCTTCGCTTATTGTTTCAGATGTTATTCCGCGTAAGCTGCCGATTATAAAAGAAATATAGCCCGGACTGGGGGGTCCGGGCTAGTTTTTTTTATGATTTTCTGCCCCCGGACATCTTCTCTTTTAGAAGTTCTCCAAGCGTCGTACCAGATGGGCCGGCTTCGACCTCCGATTTGTAGCTGCTGATGGCCTCCTGTTCCTCATGCACTTCCTTGGCCTTGATCGACAAGGCCACGCTGCGGTTTTTCCGGTCGACGTTCGTGAATTTGGCCTCGATCTCATCGCCAACCTTGATCATTGTGCGCGCATCCTCGACTCTCCCTCGAGCCAGTTCCGAGGCGCGCAGCGTTCCCGTGACGCCGTCGCCGAGCTTGACCACGGCGCCACGTGCATCCACCTCGCTAACGACACCCTGAACGACGCTGTTCTTCGGATGCTCCGCGAGCCACGCCGAAAAGGGATCCTTGTCGAGCTGCTTGATGCCGAGCGAGATTCTCTCGCGTTCGCAATCGATCGCGAGCACTGCCGCTTCGATTTCCTGACCTTTCCTGTAGTTGCGCACTGCATCCTCGCCGGGAGCATCCCAGGAGATGTCAGACAGATGCACGAGACCGTCGATGCCACCCTCGAGGCCGATAAAGATGCCGAAATCCGTAATCGACTTGATCTGGCCTGTTACCTTGTCGCCGCGATTGACATTTGCAGAGAACTCGGCCCATGGATTCGTTTGACACTGTTTGATACCCAGTGAAATTCGCCGGCGCTCCTCATCGATCTCGATGACCATCACCTCGATTTCCTCGCCGACCTGCACGACACGTGACGGATTGACGTTCTTGTTCGTCCAGTCCATCTCGGAAACGTGCACGAGGCCTTCGACGCCTTCTTCAATCTCGACGAAGCAACCATAGTCGGCAACATTTGTAACTTTCCCGAACAGCCGCGTGTGCGGCGGATAACGGCGTGCCAGATCGTGCCACGGATCATCGCCGAGCTGCTTGATGCCGAGCGACACACGCTGACGTTCGCGGTCAAACTTGAGAATTTTTACTTCGACTTCATCACCGACATTCACGACCTCGGACGGATGCTTGACGCGCTTCCATGCCATGTCCGTGATATGCAACAGACCGTCGATTCCGCCCAGGTCCACGAACGCGCCGTAATCGGTAAGATTCTTGACGATACCCGTTGCCGTACTGCCTTCCTGCAGGCTCTCGAGCAGTGCCTCGCGTTCGGCGCTGTACTCCTGTTCCACGACGGCACGCCTTGACACCACGACATTATTGCGGTGCTGGTCCAGTTTGATGACCTTGAACTCGAGGCTCTTGCCTTCGAGGTATGCCGGATCGCGGACTGGCCGCACGTCGACCAGCGAGCCCGGCAGGAATGCGCGCACACTGTCTATCTCGACGGTGAATCCGCCTTTGACGCGGCCGTTGATTACACCCTCAACGACTTCACCGTTCTCAAATGCTTTCTCAAGCTCTGTCCAGGTACGTGCGCGGATCGTTTTTTCGCGCGAAAGGCGGGTCTCACCGAAACCATCTTCCACGGCGTCGAGCGCAACCTCGATCTCGTCGCCTATCGAGATGTCGGTTTCCCCCTTCTCGTCTTGAAATTGTTCTATCGGAATTACGGCTTCGGACTTGAGGCCGGCACTGACAATAACGACGTCGTCGTTAACTGCAACAACGGTACCCGTGATAATGGTACCTGGCTTTATTTGTTGACTGGCAAAACTCTCTTCAAATAATTCAGCAAAACTTTCAGACATTCGATTTAAACCAGAGAATCCTTTGATCGACTCTCAACCCAAACGTGCAACCGCATCCTTCGGCGCACGGTCACCAATATAAAGAATCGGACTGCCGTGTCCGATTCCTGTGAAACTCATGTCCCTTTTTCGAGTGCTGCCACCCAGTCCAATACCGTCTGAGTGACCTCTTCGATCGTCAGCCCGCTGGAATCAAGAATTCTGGCGTCCCCGGCAGGCTCTAGCGGGGCTACCGATCGCTCGGAATCCCGCCTGTCGCGATCTTCGATGTCCCGCGAAAGGGCCGGAAGGCTAACATCAATACCTTTGTCCTTCAACTGCTTATGGCGCCTTATGGCCCGTTCCCCGGCGCTTGCCGTGAGAAAGACTTTGAGCCTCGCATCGGGGAAAACCGTCATCCCCATGTCTCTGCCGTCGGCGACCAGCCCCGGCGCCTTCCTGAATGCTCTCTGGACGTCCAGCAACGCTGTTCTGACGCCGGTCAGTGACGCTACCGCAGACGCCACCCGGCCGCATTCCTCGGTGCGGAGTTCGCGGCTCACGTCCTCCCCATCCAGGAAAACATGTTCGTCGCCATTTTTGTCGGACTCGAACCTGATCGACAATTCACCGGCCAGGGCGGCCAGGTCCCGTTCCTCATCCTCTGCCACGCCACGCTTGACGGACGCCAGCGCGACCAGCCGGTACAGCGCGCCACTGTCCAGCAGGTTCCAGCCAAGCGAGCCCGCAACCCGCCGGGCGATCGTGCCCTTGCCCGAACCGACCGGGCCATCGATCGCGACGACCGGCACCTTCGAGTCTTTGCGGTTCCGGTTCATGCCGCGGTCGAGCGTTCCGTGGTCAGGTCGGCGCCGAGCATGCGAAGGTTGGCGGGAAAGCCCGGAAACGAGGTAACGACCGTATCGACGTTACGTACACGGACGGTGGATTGCGCGACCGTTCCCGCGACCGCGAATGACATCGCCACGCGATGGTCCCCGCAACTATCGACGTTGCCACCGGTCAGTTCTCCACCATGGATCTCGGCTCCATCTTCCGATTCATGCAGTTTGATCCCCATCTTGCGCAATCCGTCCGCCATCGTGCCGATACGGTCGCTCTCTTTTACGCGCAACTCTCCGATCCCCGAGAATCGGGTGGATCCGTGGGCCAGCGCGGCCGCGACAAACAATACGGGAAACTCATCGATCGCCCGGGCTACCAACGACGGCTGGACCTCGATGCCCCGAAGATCGGACGAACGAACGCGAATATCGGCCAGCGGTTCCCCCCCCATGAACCGCGGATTCTCGATGCTGATGTCACCGCCCATTTCCCTCAATATTTCGATGACGCCGGTACGGGTCGGATTGACGCCGACACTCTGAATCAGGACTTCCGCATCTTTTGCGACTAGCGCACCGAGAATCAGGAATGCCGCGGACGAAAGATCGGCCGGCACACCCACCTTCGTCGCGTCGAGACGGTCTGCTCCCTGGATCCTGATTCTGCCGCCGCCACTTTCGATCCTGGCGCCCATCGTCGTCAACAGGCGCTCGGTATGATCCCGCGTAACGGCAGTCTCCGTCACAACCGTTTCTCCTCTCGCATACAGACTTGCGAGCAGCACCGCCGACTTGACCTGGGCACTCGCGACGGGCAGCGAGTAGTGAATGCCGGCCAGGGACTGATTGCCGTGAATGATGAGAGGCGGTTTGCCGTCCTCGCTTTCAATGCTCGCGCCCATCAGAGTCAGAGGGTCGATGATCCTCTGCATCGGTCTTGCCCTGAGCGATTCATCACCCGTCAGCGTGCTGTCGAAACCTTGCCCACAAAGCAGCCCCGCAATCAGCCGCATGGCCGTGCCGGAGTTTCCGAGGTCCAGCGGATGACCCGGCTGTGTCAGACCATGCATGCCGACTCCGTCGACCTGCACCGTCGCCTCGTCGATCCGGTCGATCGGCACCCCGAGCCTCTCCAGGGCAGCGAGCGTTGCGAGACAGTCCTCACCCGCCAGGAACCCGTCGATTTCCGTTCGCCCGTCGGCGATCGCCCCGAGCATCAATGCGCGGTGAGAGATCGACTTGTCGCCGGGTACGGTGACTGTACCGCTCGAGCAAGCAGCGGGTTGGATGACGTAGTCCAAGGGCGAACCCGCTGCGGGTCAGCTAACCGGAGTCGGGTAGGCGCCGACGATGCGGAACAGGGTGCTGCGTTTCTCGAGTTCCTCGAGGGCCTCGGTCAGCGGCGAATCTTCGGCATGACCTTCGAGGTCAATGAAGAATACGTATTCCCAGTTCTTGCGGCGGGACGGGCGGGACTCGATGAATGTCATGTTCACCCCGTGACTCGCCAGAGGTTGCAGCAGATCGTGCAGCACGCCGGCACCCTCGGTGTGGCTTGCGGACACGAGAATTGTGGTCTTGTCCTGCCCGCTGGGCGGCAGCAACTCACGTCCGACGACGAGGAACCGTGTCGCGTTGTCGGTGCGATCTTCGATGTTGTTTACGAGGACCTTGAGGTCGTAGACCCCGGCAGCCGCATCGCTGCCGATCGCGGCCGTGCCCCCTTCGTCTCTGGCACGTCTGGCACCGGTTGCATTGCTGCTGACGCCGATGAGTTCGACATGCGGCAGATATTCCCTGAGCCAACCCCGGCACTGCGCGAGCGCCTGCTCGTGTGCGCATATGCGTTCAATCAGTTCGAGCGACGCCATCCGGCCGAGCAGGTGCTGCTCGATACGCAGCTCGATTTCGCCGCCGATCTTGAGCGGTGAGGTCAGGAACATGTCAAGCGTGTTGTTGACCGTACCCTCGGTCGAGTTCTCGATCGGAACGACACCGAAGTCCGCGACACCGCTTTCTACTTCCTGGAAGACTTCATCGATGGTGGCAAACGGTAAGGCACGGACCGAATGGCCGAAATGCTTGTAGACGGCAGCCTGTGTGAAAGTCCCCTCCGGACCAAGGAAGCCGATTTTCAGCGGCTCCTGCTGCGCGAGGCATGCCGACATGATCTCGCGAAACAGTCGAAGCATCTCCTCGTCGCGTAACGGCCCCTCGTTGCGCTCAAGCACGGTGCGAAGCACCTCGGCCTCGCGTTCGGGTCGGTAATAATCGACCGCTTCGGCCATCTCTCCCTTGGAAATGCCGATTTTCTGGGCGAATTTCGCTCTCTCGCTGATCAGCGCCTGGATCTGTTCGTCGATCTCGTCAATCCGCTGGCGTACCAGCGAGATATCGGGTTTCCCGGTCTTACGCTTGCTTGCTCTTGCCATCCGTTCTTCCCGGAGTCTCTGTGCCGGCTCAGGATAAAGGCTTACCGAGGTTTCGCAAAGCCAGAACGCCGTCGATCTGCTCTATCGCCTGAAGCGTCTCTTCAGGTACCTGGCCGTCGAGATCGACCACCGTGTAGGCGAGCTCACCCAGCGACTTGTTGAGCAGGTCCTCGATATTGAGGCCCGCCTTGGCCAGCGCGGTCGAGATCTGACCCACCATGTTGGGCACGTTCGCGTTGGCGATCGTAATTCGCCAGGCATCCGCCCTGGGCATAATCGACTCCGGGAAATTCACGGAATGCCGGATATTGCCGTTTTCGAGGTAGTCCTTGACGTTCTCGGCGACCATGATCGCGCAGTTTTCCTCCGCTTCCAGTGTCGACGCGCCGAGATGCGGCAGCGCAATGACCTTCGGGTGCGCGATGAGTTCGGGGGTCGGGAAGTCACAGACGTAAGCCTCAAGGTGACCGCTGTCGAGCGCCTCGAGCACGGCTGCCCTGTCGACAATGCCCCCTCGCGCAAAATTGATCAGCACGCCACCCTGCCGCATCAGCGCAAGCCTGTCTTGATTGACAAGCCCACGGGTGGCGTCGATCAGGGGCACGTGGGCCGAGACGACATCCGATTTCTTGAACAGGTGATCCAGCGTCTCGGTCTGCTCGACGCCGGACGACAATTGCCACGCCCGCCGCACCGTAATCTGAGGGTCAAAACCGACAACTTTCATGCCCAGTGCCAGCGCGGCATTGGCGACCTCGACGCCAACGGCACCGAGGCCGATGACGCCGATGGTGCGGCCCGGAAGCTCGAAACCGACGAAGTTCTTCTTGCCGGCTTCCACTTTTTTCTCGAGTCGATCGCCGGACTCCTGAAGATGCCTGACGTAGTCCCAGGCCGGACAAATATTCCTTGCTGCGAGCAACAATCCGGCGATCGCCAGTTCTTTTACCGCATTGGAATTGGCCCCGGGCGCGTTGAATACCGGTACGCCCCGCTTGCTCAGCCCGTCGACCGGAATATTGTTCACGCCCGCGCCGGCACGGCCGACGGCGACGACGGACCCCGGGATGTCCGTGTCGCGAAGCTTGTGCGAGCGCAGGATGATTGCATCGGGATGCGCGATTTCGGATGCGACTTCGTACCGCTGCCGTGGCAAACGCCGCAATCCGGCGACCGCGATAGTGTTGAAGGTCAGGATCTTGTACATCGCTTAGCCGTGCGCCTTTTCGAATCCCTGCATGAAGTCGATCAGTGCATCGACGCCCTGTTCAGGCATCGCGTTATAGAGTGAGGCCCGCATCCCGCCGACCGATCGATGGCCCTTCAGATGCGCCAGCCCGGCCGATTTCGACTCGGCCAGAAATTTCACGTCCAGCTCCGGATTCCGCAGGAAGAACGGCACGTTCATCCACGAGCGGCAATCCGCCTGCACGGGATTGCTGTAAAAGTCCGAATTGTCGATCGCCCCGTATAGCCTCGCGGCCTTTCGCTCGTTGATTGCTCCGATTGCGGCGAGCCCGCCTTGCGCCTTCAGATGCTCGAACACCAGGCCGGCGGCGTACCAGGCGAAGGCGGGCGGCGTGTTCGTCATCGAACCCGAATCCGCGAACGCCTTGTAGGTCAATATCCTCGGGGCATCTGCGCGACTGCCATGCAGCAGATCATTTCGCAGGATGACGAGGGTCATGCCCGCCGGGCCTATGTTTTTCTGTGCGCCGGCATAGATGAGGCCGAACCGGCGCACGTCGATGGGCCGGGAAAGTATCGTGCTGGACATATCGACGACCAGCGGCACGTCGCCGGTTTCCGGAACGAAGTGAAACTCGACGCCGCCGATCGTTTCATTGGGCGTGTAGTGAAGATAAGCTGCGCCATCCGTCTTGTGCCACTCGTTCTCGGGCGGAATATGGCAGAAATTGCTGTCGCTGCTGTCTGCCGCGATATTAATCCTGCAAAGTTGCGATGCGTCGGCGATCGCTCTTTTTGACCAGCTGCCCGTTTGCACGTAGTCGGCTGTATCGCCGGCCTGCGCGAGATTCAGCGGCGCCATCGCAAACTGCAGCGTCGCGCCACCCTGCAGGAACAACACGCTGTAATCGTCGGGAATTGCCAGCAGCTCGCGGAGATCCCGCTCGGCTTTTTCGGCGACGCCCATGAACGCTTCGCCGCGGTGGCTCACCTCCATCACCGACATGCCGCTGCCGTTCCAGTCCGGTATGTCGGCGCGAATCCGTTCGAGGACCGCCAGTGGCAGCGCTGCCGGGCCGGCGCTGAAATTATAGACGCGGGACATGACGCTGGAATCCTGAAGCTGCGAGCCGTGTGATAGCGATCTAATGCGCGAACGGCGCCAAATCGTCGATTGTGGCCCTACTCGCGTTGATCCTCAATTGAATCGATGCGCGCCAGCCCGACAAGGCGCTGGCCCGATTCCACGCGGATGAGCCTGACGCCCTGCGTATTACGTCCCATGATGGAGATTTCGTTGACCGGCGTACGTACCAGCGTTCCGCTGGAGCTGATCAGCATGATCTCGTCATCTTCCCCGACCTGCACTGCGCCGACCGTTCGGCCGTTTCTTTCGCTTGTCTGAATAGCTATCACGCCTTGACCGCCGCGGCCCTGAATCGGAAACTCATCGATGCCGGTACGCTTGCCAAATCCGTTTTCGGTTGCAGAAAGAATCAGCCCCTCGCCGACGACGGACAGTGCAATCACCTCGTCGCCGGGTGCGAGCCTGATGCCACGGACCCCGGCCGCACCACGGCCCATCGGACGAACATCGGCTTCCCTGAAGCGAATCGCCTTGCCGCTGCTCGCGACCAGGAGGATTTCTCTATTGCCATCGGTGATCGCTACATCGACGAGGCGGTCGTCCTCCCTGAGATCTATGGCGATGATGCCGCTCGCGCGAGGTCGGGAAAATAGGCTCAGGGGCGTTTTCTTGACCGTTCCGCGGCCGGTCGCCATGAATACAAAGTTATCGGCAACGAATTTCCCGGTCGGCAACACGGCATTGATGCGTTCGCCTTCCTCGAGCGGCAACAGATTGACGATTGGTTTGCCGCGCGATCCGCGGCTGGCCTGCGGAACCTGATATACCTTGAGCCAGTACATTTTGCCGCGGCTCGAAAAACACAGCAGCGTGTCGTGGGTGTTTGCCACGAACAACTGGTCGACGAAGTCCTGATCCTTGACCTTGGTGGCGGAACGTCCACGGCCACCGCGCCGCTGCGCCTGATAGGTACCGGCAGGCTGGGCCTTCGCATAGCCGCCGTGAGATAGCGTCACCACAACCTCTTCCTGCGGGATCAGGTCCTCATCGCTCAAATCGGTGTGGTCCTTGACGATCTCGGTACGGCGTTGGTCGCCGAAGATATCGCGGATCTCGATGAGTTCCTCGCGGATCACCCGCATCAGCTGGTCGGGGTCGGTCAGTATATTAGATAATACTTTAATTTTCTTTAATATATCCTTGTATTCATTATGTATTTTATCCTGTTCCAGTCCGGTCAATCGGTGCAGCCGAAGTTCCAGAATCGACTGGGCCTGGATCGCGGAGAGTCGATATTCACCGTCATGGAGGCCGAATCCGTGCTCCAGCATATCGGGGCGCGTGTCCGTCTTTCCGGCTTTCTTGAGCATCCCGGTAACGGCGCCTGGCGACCAGCTCCGCGCCGTGAGGCCCTCTTTCGCCTCTGCCGGCGATCTGCAAGCCTTGATCAGTGCAATGACTTCGTCGATGTTGGCCAGTGCGGCCGCCTGTCCTTCGAGGACATGTGCCCTGTCCCGGGCCCTTCCAAGGTCGAATATCGTCCGCCTTGTGACGACTTCCCTGCGATGAGACACGAACGCTTCCAGGACCTGTTTCAGATTCAGGAGTTTCGGTTGTCCATCGTGCAACGCAACGATGTTGATGCCGAATACACTCTGCAAGGGCGTGTGCTTGTAGAGGTTATTGAGCACCACGTCCGTGATTTCGCCGCGTCTCAGCTCGATTACGACCCGCATGCCGTCCTTGTCCGATTCGTCGCGTAGGTCGCTGATGCCCTCGATGCGCTTTTCGCGAACCAGATCCGCTATCTTCTCAATGAGGCGGGCCTTGTTAACCTGATAGGGCAGTTCCGTGATGACGATCGCCTGACGCCCTCGCTGGTCGAGCGCTTCGATACTGGTTCGTGCGCGGACATAGACCCGCCCTCGCCCCGTTCGGTATGCCGCATAGATGCCCTGTGCGCCGTTGATGATTCCCGCGGTCGGGAAATCCGGGCCCGGCACTTGCTCCATCAGTCCGCGAATGTCGATCGACGGATTATCGATCAGGGTCAGTGTGGCATTGACGATCTCTTCCAGGTTGTGCGGCGGAATGTTCGTCGCCATGCCGACCGCGATGCCGGCCGAACCGTTGACGAGCAGGTTCGGCAGGCGGGTCGGCATCACCGACGGCTCGTTTTCGGAGCCATCGTAATTCTCGACGAAATCGACTGTTTCTTTTTCGATGTCGGCCAGGATCTCGTGGGCGATGCGCGACATCCTGACTTCGGTATAACGCATTGCCGCCGGAGCGTCTCCGTCAACCGAACCGAAATTGCCCTGTCCGTCCACGAGCAGACAGCGCATCGAGAAGGGTTGCGCCATGCGGACGATCGCGTCGTATACGGCGGCATCGCCGTGCGGGTGGTACTTGCCGATCACGTCGCCGACGACACGTGCCGACTTCTTGTAGGGCTTGTTGTAGTCGTTGCCCAACTCGCGCATCGCGTACAGCACCCGCCGATGTACCGGCTTCAGGCCGTCGCGGACATCGGGCAGGGCGCGGCCGACGATTACGCTCATCGCGTAGTCGAGATAGGACTGCTGCATCTCCTCTTCGAGGCTTACAGACAGAATCTCTCGTGCAACTTCAGCCATAGGCGTCCAACAAACCGGAGCCGTTCCGTCCCGAGAGCGGAGACGACTTCAACACAACTGGGTACTGCGGAAATCAATATTTATATCGATAAATATCTATTTCGCCGGACGGGATTTCAGCGCAAAAAAAAACGCCAATTCCAAGGTCAAATAATACCATAGCAGGCCGCATCACAGCAGGGTTTCCGGCACTTTCGAGGGTCTGTATACTTGCAGCGAAGACGCCCTCCCCGACGCTCCGGAAAGGCAATCGATATCCCAGGCCATGACTGTCTCGCAACACAACGTTGACGATGCTGAAATCGCGAAATTCGATGCGCTCGCATCCAGGTGGTGGGACCCCGCGGGCGATTTCCGGCCACTGCACGAAATTAATCCGCTGAGGCTCGACTACATCAGGCAGCGGGCGAGCCTGAACGGAAGCAGAGCGATCGACATCGGCTGTGGCGGCGGAATACTTGCCGAAGCCATGGCCCAAGACGGCGCCACAGTGACCGGGATTGATGTCGCTCAAGGCCCGCTGGCGGTCGCGCGGCTGCACCAGGTGGAATCCGGAGCCCAGGTTGAATACCGGTACTCGACGGCGGAATCCTATGCCGATGCAAATGCCGGTCAATTTGACGTCGTGACCTGCATGGAAATGCTGGAGCATGTGCCGGATCCCGGCAGGGTCGTAACGGCCTGCGCCGAGCTCGTACGACCGGGAGGCGACGTGTTTATCTCGACCATCAATCGCAATCCCAAGTCGTTTCTGTTTGCCATCGTCGGCGCCGAATACGTGTTGCGGCTGTTACCGAAGGGCACGCATGCGTACGAAAAATTCATTCGCCCTTCCGAACTCGACAACTGGGCCCGTCACGCGGGACTCGAACTGCTGGGCAGCATCGGCCTTCACTACAATCCCCTCACGCGCGAGTACTCGCTTGGCGAGGACCTGGACGTGAATTATCTAATGCACTTCCGGCGCCGCGACGACCGCTGAGAATGGCCCAGGCGCTCGGGAAAATCGACGCGGTCCTGTTCGATCTGGACGGTACCCTGATTGACACCGCTCCCGACATGGTTGCCGTTCTGGCTGAGCTGCAGCGAGCTCACGGCCTCGACCCTCTGCCATACGAGACCGCCCGGGCAAGTGTCTCGAACGGTGCCCTCGAGCTGATTCGTCTTGCCTTCCCGCAGGTCCAACAGGACGGCATCGACGCCTTGCACCGCGAATATCTCGAGCGATACGAGGACTCGGTCTGTATCGAGTCCCGCGTCTATCCCGAACTGCCCGCACTCCTAGACGATCTCGACGCCCGAAATTGCCCTTGGGGCATCGTCACCAACAAGCCGCAGCGCTTGACGGACCCGTTGCTGGCCGGGCTCGGGCTGTCGGGCCGCCTCAGCTGCAGCATCAGCGGTGACTCCCTGCCGCAGCGCAAGCCCGATCCGGCGCCGCTCCTGCTTGGTTGCACGCAGATCGGGACTGCGCCCGAGGCGACCGTTTATGTCGGCGATGCGGCGAGGGACATCGAGGCCGGACGTGCAGCCGGCATGCTTACGATTGCCGCCGCCTACGGGTATATTGTTCCCGGCGACGACCCGGCGTCCTGGGCGCCCGACGCGATCGCCGCCAGTACCAATGAACTCGCCAAAATGCTCTCAAAAGCGGTTAGTCTGGAGCCCTGATGCCCACGATTGCAATCAATCCAGCCTATCTGGAAATCGGCATGCCCGCGCTGCTACTGGGTCTGCTGCTCGGCGGCCTTATCGCCTGGCTTTTGGCCGGGATTCGTCGGCGACGACTGCAGCACTCCGTGACGCTGCTGGAGACCCGGATCAAGGACCAGGAGGCCCTACAGAAAGAAAGGGACGCCGCGTTCGAGGTCGCCACGGGCAGGCTCGCAACGGCATTCTCCGACCTGGCCAACCAGTCTCTGAGATCCAACAGCGAAAATTTCCTGCGACTGGCGGAGCAAAACCTCGCAGCCCATCAGGAAAAAGCCAAGCGCGAGCTCGGGCACCGGGAACAGGCGATCGAGAATCTCGTGAAACCGATTCGCGATGCCTTGCAGCAATCACAGCGGCAGATCGCCGATCTGGAAAAAGCCCGCAGCGAGGCATACGGCAGCATCAAGTCGCAGCTGGAATCGATGCAGACAAGCCAGCAGTCGCTGACGCAGGAAACGCAGAATCTCGTCAACGCGCTGCGGCGTCCGGAAGTTCGCGGTCGCTGGGGAGAAATAACGCTGCGCCGCCTCGTGGAACTGGCCGGCATGGTCGAACACTGTGATTTCCAGGAACAAGTGCATACAGTGGACGATGAAAAGGCTATCCGGCCGGATATGATCGTTCGCATGCCGGACCGGCGTGAGCTCGTCGTCGATGTCAAAACGCCGCTCGACGCGTATCTCGAGGCCGTGGAGGCAAGAGACGATTCCGAGCGCAGCCTCGCACTGAAGCGCCACGCCCAGAATGTGCGGGAGCATATCCGCAGGCTTGCGGGTAAATCATACTGGGACCAGTTTGCACAAAGCCCGGAATTCGTCATCCTATTCATCCCCGGCGACCAGTTTCTGAGTGCGGCGTTGAATGAGGACCCCGACCTGATCGACTCCGCGCTGTCGCAGCAAATCATTCTTGCCACGCCCACGAGCTTCGTGGCGCTGC
>JBHIDG010000025.1:0-16289 GCA_046760025.1 Woeseia sp.
AGCAGGTTATCAGCCCGGAAGGCAGTCTGACCATTCTTTCGAATGTCAGTTTCATCGCTGACAAGGGCGATTCGGTCGCTGTCGTCGGTGCGTCCGGTGCGGGAAAATCCACGCTGCTGGCCCTGCTGGCAGGGCTCGACTTGCCCACCGAAGGCCGCGTTTGGCTGAACGGCGTCGACCTCACCGATCTGGATGAGGACGGTCGGGCGGATGTCAGGGCGGCAAGCGTCGGCTTCGTTTTCCAGTCGTTTCATCTCGTGCCATCGCTGACTGCTCTGGAAAATGTCATGCTGCCGCTGGAGCTTGCCGGCAGGGAGGCGCCGCGGCAGGCGGCTTCCGAAATTCTCGATCAGGTCGGCTTGGCCGATCGCTTGAGCCACTACCCTGCCCAGCTCTCCGGCGGGGAGAAGCAGCGCGTTGCTATTGCCAGGGCCTTTGCGGCCGAACCGGCGGTCCTGTTTGCCGATGAACCGACAGGCAACCTCGACAGCCGTACCGGCGACCACGTGATGGACCTGATGTTCGAGCTGAACAGGAGCTCCGCGACAACACTGGTTCTGGTCACGCACGACAAGGAGCTCGCAGCACGTTGTGAACGAATTATCGGTCTCGATGCGGGGCGCCTCATATCCGATACCAGGGCGGCTGCATGAAATCTTTGACCTATGCAATCCGGAGCTTCGGGCGCGAACTGCATTCGGGAGAAGTTATCGTGTTGCTGGCGGCGGTCTCACTGGCCGTGGCCGCGCTGACCGCGGTCGGATTTCTGACGGATCGTATCGGCCGGGCCGTCGCGAGGCAGGCCAACGAAGTCCTCGCCGCGGATCTTCGATTACGATCACCGGATCCCGTGCCGGAACAATGGCGTGATGCCGCGCTGGAGTACGGATTGCAAACCGCGGAAACGCAGACCTTTCCGAGCGTCGTTTTTGCCGGCGACCTCAGTGCGCTTGCTACGATCAAAGCCGTCAGCGATGACTATCCACTGCGCGGCAGCGTTCGCGTGTCGGACCGGCTGTTCGGCGAACAGCGTGTCGTGGACGACACTCCGTCTCCAGGCACGGTCTGGGTTGATGGTGCATTGATGGCGCGACTCGAGCTCGGCGTCGGCGACTTCGTATCGGTCGGTG
The DNA here is from genome assembly GCA_046760025.1 of Woeseia sp. Classification (GTDB taxonomy): domain Bacteria; phylum Pseudomonadota; class Gammaproteobacteria; order Steroidobacterales; family Woeseiaceae; genus JACZWL01. Next base: position 1,131 of record JBHIDG010000025.1, read on the forward strand.
AATCTGACCTCAGGATCGACGCAATTCTTACCTATCGCCCGGATCAGTCAATCGGATTTGCGTCGCTGGCTCCGTCCATACTGGTGAACCTGAATGACATCCCGGCAACCGCTTTGATCAACGAAGGCAGCCGGGTAGGGTACGCGCTGCTCGTTGCCGGGGATGAATCTGCAGTCGAAGATTTTTACGCGGCGGTGGAAGACAAGTTGCCGGAATCAGTGCGCGTAAGAAATCAGGAAGACAGTAGTGAACGGGCAAACAACGCGGCCGACCGCGCACAACGATTCCTTTCCCTGACGGCTGTAATCTGCTTGTTGTTGAGCGCGGTCGCGGTTGCCATGTCGGCAAGACGGTTCGCGCATCGTCGCATGGATTCGGTGGCACTGATGAAAAGCCTGGGCGCGACGCAACGCTTCGTCATTTCTGCGGCGAGCGTGCAACTCGTAATGCTAGGTGTTCTGAGCGTGTTGATTGGCAGCGTTGTCGGATATGTCGTCGAGAATGGATTGATGCTGATGCTCGCCGACCTGTTTGCCAGTGACCTGCCGGATGCCGGTCTTGCCCCGGTCGGTCTTGCGAGCGGCAGCGCGCTAATTCTGCTTGTAGGGTTTGCGCTGCCGTCCCTGATTCAGCTTCGCAACACACCGCCGCTGCGCGTGCTGCGCCACGACGAAATGCCGCCACCGCCGTCGCGGCTGACGGTCGCCGGCACCTCGCTCGTCGCTGTCGCCGCGCTTCTTTATCGTACGATGGGCGACGCCTTGATGCTGTTAATCGTACTCGGCGGCATGCTGGTCGTCTCTGCCGCACTATATGCTCTCGGAAGACTCCTCGTCGCGGGCTTCGGCCGCTCGCGCGGCGTCGTCGGTATCGCGTGGCGCTACGGTCTCGCAAACGTGTCGCGGCGGGGACGCGACAGCGCCGTACAGGTGGTTGCTTTCGGTCTGGGCCTGACTGTTCTGTTATTGCTGACATTTGTGAGGACGGATTTGCTTGACGGGTGGCGGGCAACGCTCGATGAGGACGCACCGAACCACTTCCTGATAAACATTCAGACGCATGAGCGGGGTTCGATAGCGGAGATATTTCAAAGCGACGGTATCCCGGCACCGCAATTCGTGCCGCTGGTCAGGGCACGGATGACGGCGGTCAACGATGAATCGGTCAAGACCCGCCAGTTTCCGGTCGACGATGGCCGCTGGATGGCGAACCGCGAGCAAAACCTGACTTGGGCGGAGCACCTTGGGTCGAGCAATGCATTGATCGAGGGCGAATGGTGGCCACCGGATTATGATGGCGAACCGCTGGTGTCCCTGGAAGAAGAAGCGGCAATGGAGCTGGGCGTGGGCTTGGGTGACAGGCTCAGCTTTCTGGTCGCCGGTCAGGAGATCTCGCTGACGGTATCGAGTATTCGCAAGGTCAACTGGGACTCGTTTCAGCCGAACTTCTTCATGGTTCTCTCGCCGGGCGCGCTGAACGGATATCCAACGACATTCGTCGCCAGCCTGAGAATCGAGGAACACCAGAGTAACGTTCTGCTGAAGCTCGTCCGCGCTCACCCGAGTGTGTCGGTGATCGACCTGGATACGATTCTCGAGCAGGTCAAGGGAATCATTGACAAGGCAAGCCTTGCAGTGCAGGCAGTGTTTGCTTTTACACTTGCCGCCGGCGTAGCGGTCTTGTTTGCCGCAGTTCAGTCGACAATCGATGAGCGGCGATTCGAGAGCGCCATGCTAAGGGCGCTTGGTGTCAAACGGCGTACGGTTCTATCCGGTGTATTGACTGAGTTTGCCGCACTGGGCTTCGCAGCCGGGCTTCTGGCGTCAGCGGGTGCATCCGTACTGGCGGCCGTCATCGCGGTACGGCTGTTCGATCTCGATTACAGCTTCAATCCGGGTTTGTGGGCGGCGGGACTCGCAGGCGGTGTCTTCCTGGTCTGCGCGAGCGGTTTCGTAGCAGCACGCGGCGCCATCAACGCGCCGCCCGTCGACGTGCTTCGGGCGGCATAGAAGTTTCACTTCATTCGGGGACGGACCCCATGGGGCCCATCCCCATTCAGACGACGCGGTTTCTCTTTTCACCCTTCAGGAATGCCTGGACGTTTGCCGCAAGCTCATTAAGTGCGTTCTGCCTTGCCTCGATAGTTCCCCACGCTATATGCGGCGTGATTATGAGGTTCGGGCCATCGTAGTAGAGTAGCGGATTGTCCGCCGTGGGAGGTTCTTTCGGCAGTACGTCTAAGGCAGCCGCTCCGATTTGTCCTCTTTGCAGAGCGGCCGCTAACGCGGCGCAGTCGATGAGACCACCGCGTGCCGTATTAATAAGTATGGCATTCGGTTTCATCAGTCGAAGCTGTTGCCCGTCGATCAGGTTCCTGGTTGCGTCGGTCAGCGGGCAATGCAAAGTAATAACGTCGGCCCGGCGAAGCACATCACGCAGTTCCGTCCTTCCATCGTCGTCAGCAGCAGGCGCTCCCGGCCGCCTTGCGATGAGAACCTTCATCGAGAATTCGCGAGCCATTTTCGCCACGGCGCGGCCGAGCTCACCAAATCCCACCAGCCCCAGGGTCATACCGGAAAGTTCTCTTATCGGATATTTCAGCAGGCAGAAATTCTCTGATTTCTGCCAATCTCCCATGCGTACCGACTGCGCGTACTGGTTCACGCTGTGGGTAAAATTGAGCATTACGGCAAACACATGTTCGACGACGGACTGTGTGCAGTATGCGCGAATATTACAAACGGCGATGCCATGCTTTCTCGCACCGGATAATTCGACATTGTCCGTGCCTGTCGCGGTGAGACCGACGAAGCGCAGCGATTTGGCATTGCCGAGCGTCTCATCATCGAGCCTGATCTTGTTGGTGAAGACGAACTCGGCGTTCCTGATTCTGTCTGCGGTCAAATCCTCCGGAGTTTCATCGAAAAATTGTAGCTCTGGGAGCACATCGGTCAGCGGAGACGGATCGAGGTCTTCAGCGCCCATTGTCGCATAATCAAGAAAGACGGCTTTCATGACGGATTCGGTCATTCTTCGTTCCGGATATTCCGACGATGGACGATGAATACTGGAAACGCAAATTGGCAAGCGAGATGACTGGTGAGGAGTGGGATTCGCAGGCTGTGCCGTGCTTGCAGCCGAAAAGGGGAGATGCCATTCCTGTTACCGGTCACTGGCTATCCGGCCGAGGGCGCACGGGTGCCCGGTTGCTAGCCTGTATTCTGCAGGCCTTGTGCGATTCCATTGACGCTCGCGAGCAATACCAAAAACAGCTCTTCGTCTTCGTAATTCGATGCGCGCCATCGTGCGAGCAGGTCCACCTGCATGAAACTCATCGGATCGACATAGGGATTCCTGAGCATAATTGCACGCTGCAATGTCGTATCGCCGTCGAGCAATGCCTCGTGCCCCGAGAATTCGAGTATAAGATCACGAGTCAACTCGTATTCGCTTTCGATCATCGGAAAAAATTCCTCGTGAAGGTCACCTGCAAGCTCGGAGTAGAGTCTCGCAATTCGCAGGTCGGCCTTGGCGAGCACCATCTCCGCATCTGCCGTCAACGCACGCATGAAGTACCATTCACGAAACATGTCTGCGAATGCGGCATCGTCAAACTCCTTGGAAGCAACCTTCAATCCGGTGCCGAAGCCGTACCAGCCGGGCAAGACGTAACGGCTCTGCGTCCAGGCAAACACCCACGGGATTGCTCTCAGGTCCTGTACACCTTGCCCTTCGCGCCTGGCCGATGGACGTGATCCGATTCTCATGCGTTCGATCAGGTCGATGGGAGTCGCTTTCCTGAAGTAGTCGTAAAACTGTGGATTCTCGTAAATCAGCCTGCGGTACGTTCGGCGACTCTCCCGCGCAATGACGTCCATCATCGCGTGCCATTCGGGCATGTCACTACCGCGGTGCTGGGGCATCGCCGTAGCCAATGCTACGGACCCCACGACCTGTTCGAGGGTGCGCAATGCGATGCCGCGCAGGCCGTACTTTTCGTTGATAATTTCGCCCTGCTCGGTGACCCGAAGGCGGCCGTTCACAGTCCCGGGTGGAGCGCCTAGAACGGCCGCGTGCGTCTTGCTGCCGCCGCGACTGATAGAACCGCCACGTCCGTGGAACAAGGTGAGTTCGATGTTCTTGTCTATAACTGTTTTTTGCAGTTCAACCTGTGCGTTCTGTAACGCCCATCGCGCCGATGCGAGGCCGCCGTCCTTGTTGCTGTCTGAATAACCGATCATGACCATCTGCCGTTCGTTGCGATATCGCAAATGCTCTCGGTAGAGGTCGTTGGCGAGCAACGCCCCCAGAATCTGCGGACCCTTCTTCAGGTCGTCAACGGTCTCGAGCAGCGGCGTGATATCGAGCGGTATCTCTTCCTTGCGGTTGTGTAGTTGTCCCCAGTACGCCAGCAACAGCACAGACAATATGTCATCCGCGCCCTGGGTCATGCTCACGATGAACGGCCCGATAGCTTGCTTGCCGTATTTGCGTCGGCAGAACGAAATGGCCTGAAATACCGCCAGCGTCTTGCGCGTCAGCACGCCCTGTGTGCTAACCGGTGATTCCCTGGATATCAATGCAGCCTCGATGCGGCCAAGGCGCTCCTCCGGGCTGCACTCCAGCCAGTCGGCCTCACCAAGGCACTCACCGACCACCTGCCGGTGTACCAGGGCATCCTGTCTCAGGTCGAGCGTGACCATGTGTAAGCCGAAGGTTTCGATCCGTCGGAGCAATCGGCGAACGGCGAAAAGTCCCGCGTGCCCGCCCTTGTTCGCTTCAAGGCTCGCCGCAATGAGTTGAATGTCGGCCTCAAACTGAACCGCTTTCTCATAGGGATACACGTCATCGTCGTACGTTGCCTGCAGACGTTGCTGGATAAGCCTCAGGAAAACTCTATAGGGCATGTCCCTGTGCCGTTTCGGCACGGCGTGATAAGCGTTCGGGAAAACGTGGCTATACTCGTCGATTTTCGCCTTTATGCCCTCGTCCACGCCAATGCGAGAATCCGCTTGGCTCAACTTGGCCGACAGCCGGGCGCAATCGTTGTAATACAGATCGAGAATCAGCGATCTCTGCCTGGCCATCGTCGCGCGTATCGTTTTCGCGTTGACATTCGGGTTGCCGTCCATGTCACCACCGACCCACGATGCAAACCTCAGGAGGCACGGGACTCTAACGCGTCGTCCCTCATCACCATATACCCGAATGAATGCATGCTCGATGTCCTCATAAAACGGCGGCATCGCAGGATAAAGAACGTCCGTGATGAAAAAGAGCACATGCTCGAGCTCGTCGGCAACCGTCATTTGTTCTGACGGGTGTTCATCCGTCTGCCAACCGGTCGTGACGTCGAGCTTGATGTTCTCCACGCAGGCTTCGGTCTCCTGCGCGGTCAGGGTAGGATTTAACATGTCGATCAGACGCCGCACGATGCGTTGCTCTTTTCGCAGTATCGTGCGTCGCGTCGGTTCCGTAGGGTGCGCGGTGAATACCGGCTCGATACGAATTACGTTCATGAGTTCCTGTAATGCACCCACATGGAAGCCCGCGGCCTTCAATTTGACGAGTGTGTCCTCCAGGCCACCGGGCTGGTACTCGCCCACCTCCTGGAGGTATTCGCGGCGCCGTCGAAGCCGGTGCACTTTTTCCGCTGTATTTACCATCTGAAAATAGGTGGAGAAGGAACGAATGACCTCCATCGCCAGCGAAGGCTCCAGGTCCTTGACGAGGTCAGCCAGATCCTCTCCGGGTTTGACATTTCCCTCACGACGCCGAATCGAGCGAAGGCGTGCGCTTTCCACGAGCTCAAACAGTTCATCACCACCCTGTTCCTTGATTAGATCGCCGACCAGAGCGCCAAGCATGCGCACGTCGTGCCGCAACGCCTGGTCTTTGTCCTCGAAGGTGATGTCCTGTCTGCGCAACGCTCTTCGCATGGTATTGCCTGCGCCTGGTCAATCCCGAAAGTTCCGGTACTGCAACGGCAGGTCTACAGCCGTATCCTTTAGCAGGCTGATAACGGACTGCAGATCGTCCCGCTTCTTGCCGCTGACCCTTAACTGATCGCCCTGAATCGCCGCCTGTACCTTGAGCTTGCTGCCTTTTATCGTCTTGACGAGGCTCTTCGCAAGTGGCATGTCGATGCCCCTGCGTAATATGACTTTTTGCCGTGCCTGGCTGCCTGTCACCTCCGGCTCCTCTTCCTGCATGCAAGCGACGTCGACGCCTCGCTTCGCCAGTTTCTGGCGAAGAATGTCGAGCATTTGCTTCAGTTGAAATTCCGACTGGGACGTGAGCGTGATCAGTTGATCTTCGAGCTCGAACTTCGAGCCCGTTCCCTTGAAATCGAAACGGGTGTTGACTTCGCGGTTTGCCTGATCGACGGCGTTGCCGGCCTCGTGCGCGGAAAAGTCGCTGACTACATCAAAGGATGGCATATGAAGTGATCCCTTTCATGTTTCCTGCTGTTCGTCGATCAGCTCGAGAATCAGGGCCGTAATCTCCTGTCGAAGCTGCTCGTAGTATTTGCCTGTGCCGGGTCCCGTGAAGCCCGTATGGATGACGCGAACCTTGCCGTTTCGATCGATAAAAATCGTTGTCGGAAAAGCAATAACCGCGCTGAGAGAGGGCAGTGTCCTGGATACTTCTGTTTTGTCAGAAATTCCGGCGAGGAGCGTTTCGTATTGAACGTCAAATTTCTCTCTGAACTTCCTGATTTGTTCTATGGCGATCTGACGATCTTCAACGTGTTCGTACATCAGGGCGACGACTTCGAGACCACGGTCGCGGTACTCGTCAAAGAGTGGCGCGAACAACCGAGCCTCGTCGTGGCAGTTGGGACACCAGGTTCCGGTGATCGTTACGACGACAACTTTGCCCTTGAACTGCTCATCGGTCAGAGATACGGGCCGGCCGTCAAGATTCGGAAACTCGAAATCGAATCGATCGAAACCGGAATTCAGGTAGGTCAGCTTGTATGCGTCGGGCAGAGTAGCGCCAGGATCGCGTACTGCCGACCAGGTCTGGTGAAATTCGGTGCCGGACCAGAAGTCGGCCGCGGTGATGACGCCATCGTTGACTTTTCCGGCAAAAATGAAAGCGTTCGCGCCGTCGAACGTTGCCAGATGGAACTCATCGCCCTGGACGTGGCCGGAAAGAAAGCGGTAATCCGCGGTCGGATTCAGGAATGTCCCGAACAACCGAGATCCCCGTTGCGCAAACTCGCCGACCGACACGTTGCTCGTGCCGTCATCGTTATGAAATTGCACGGCCCATCGGCCCGACAGATCGATCGTGTCGGTCTCAAAGTCCTCAGTGTGCGTTATTTCGACGCCCTGCGCGGCGACGAAAGGCAGTATCTGCTTTTTTCCGAATCGTCTAACGAGGGTCAGCGAGCCGACGAGTCTGCCGTCCTCTAGCATTGCATCGATTTCGTTATTGAAGGCCGGGAACCGCAAGAGTAAGCGGCCATCCGAAAAGCCGACTTCGTCGATCCTTACCCTTTCCTGGCCATTGATCAGCGTAGCGGTGTAGTTTACGCCGTCGTGGCCGATTTCAATACCGGTTTCGATGTCGCCGCCGGGCAGGCTGATGGATGCTCGCCAGTACCCCGTTTGCAGTTTAGCAGGCCCCGCAGCCGGCCGGTCCCGGCTGCAGCCGACAGCCACGAACAGCGTCAGTAGTACCGCAGTGCCGGCGAGGCCACTTCGCATTCCGGATGTCCTCAGCCCGAACATTGCATCAGTTGCTGCGTGAGATCGGTCAAGGATTTGATTGCCTGAAGGATTTTCCGAGTGAGTGGAATAACGGTGCCTATTTGCGAACGATGAAAATCTTTCAGACAATCAAAGACTAAGCGAAAACGCATCATATTGGTGCAGTATTCAGGCCGGCGCCTGTGTGGCAGGACTGGCAAGTGTAGCGCAGTCGCGGGTGCCCTTCAGTCTGGTTTGTTCTGAAGCTTGTTCGGGTGATTTCGCGCGAGTTCGAGACGGCGCGGCCCGGGCCCGGTGTCTTGAAAGTCGGATCACCATTGGCGTCTTCGCGGATGACGCGTTCAACCGGCACAACAGCAGAATCTCCGCAAGCTGTCCAGTAAGAAGTGCAGCACGGTGAGTCCGATCGGATGACAATGCAGCAAAGTCCAGGGACGGATATGTTGCAAAAATCGATCGCGTTTGATGCCCCGGCCGGTCGGCCGGGGCGCGACCGCTCCCCTCCGGGATCGGCGACCGACTTGGCCCTTAACTTGAGCTCGAGACTGCGCGGACTGGGCCTGGAGCCGGGCCTGCTCGGCGGCGGCTCCGGCATGACGGCGGGGGGAGTGGATCTTCAGGTATGGCCGCGGGAACTCGGTCGATCCGCGGCCGCGGTCGAGGGCTTCCTGCGGCGTGTCGCGGCAGTGGTCGACGAGGGCGTGCCGGTCAACCTGTCATTGCGACAGCCGGGGGCTGGCGACGACGGAGTCAAGATTCTCGAAGAATTCTGTGCGCGCGTCCGAAATTTCATGGGCGTGGAGCTTGCATCGAAAATCGGCCTGAGTCTGCACTCGCATCAAATACCGTTACAGGCCTACCTGCTGATTTCGCGCACGTTGCTAGGTGGTGGGCCTCGATACGTGATCCTCGACAGTCTGCAGATGCAACATCACAGGGAAGAAATAGTTCAGGATGAGACGGAGCGCAACTGGTCGTTTCTCTGGCGACAACGAAAGTCTGCGACCTCGCTGGTCCCTGCATACGGCGCTGGAGTCAGGACCGGGTGCCCGCTGCTTGGAGATGAGGCCGCGCAAGGTATATTGCCGCTACACGGCATGCAGGTTCCCGCAGGCTCGGCCTGGTTACCGATCGGCCTGCACTTGCCGCGCTTCGCCGATGACGAAGGCCGAGTCGATTGGTCACTGCTGCAAAGGACGCTCGAGGGCTGCATCGATCTCGGTGACCAGTTGCTCGATATCCTCAGCTGGCCGACGGCGGGCCAGCGGACCGATGCATGGCTGAACCGCAGGCTCGCCGTCCTCGTGACCGGGGCAGGCGACCTGGTGCACAGACGGGGCGTCGACCCCACCAGCCTCGAATGCCTGCAGTGGGTCGACGAGACCATTGTGCGGGTGCGAAAAACCTTGTGGGACCGCTCGCATGTCATCGCCGGGCAGACAGGCGTGCTGCCGGCCCTGGAACGCTCGGACCCGTCCTGTGGCCTGGACGATACGTGCCACAGACAGAGCTGGCAACGCCGGTGGCGTCTCGCGCTGGTGAGTTCGGCGGTGAGGCACCGAAACCTGATGGTCATGTCGCCGTATTCGGTGCTACCGGGGAAAGGTCGTGCGACGACAGGCTATACCGACCTGCTGCCTGTGCTGGTGCATGCCGATGCCTATGCATTCGCGGGTCGGCCACCACTATGTGGCTGGAATGCGCGGGAATTCAGGAATTTTCACACGAGGGCCTGGGCAGTAATGCAGCGGCGGTATGGCCGTTCGCTCGTTGCGGCCGGGGTATGAACTGATATACGGTCTGGCAATGTGAATGCGGGGCCGAACCGCTAAATTCCACAAGCAACCGAGTGCACGGAAAATTGCGGTTCGACCCCGGCTTGAAATTCAGTCAGCGAGGCACCGTTGGACCCAATTGCGCCAGATGCTCACGGTATCGCCGTCCTGCTACTTACCCTGGCAGCGCTCTTCCTGTTTACCCGTGATCGCATCCCGCTCGAATCTTCGAGCCTGGGTATTCTCATCGTTCTGGTTGCGGGATTTCAGTTCTATCCCTATGTGAGCGACGGTGAAAGGCTCGGACCGGCCCAGTTTTTTGCGGGTTTCGGCAACGAGGCGCTGGTTACGATTTGTGCGCTGATGATCGTCGGTAAGGCGCTTGAGACGACCGGTGCATTACAGCCCCTGGCAACAATCGTCGGCCGGGCATGGTCGACGCGTCCCGCGCTGGCCTTGCTCGTCACGCTCGCGGCCGGCGGCGTCCTCAGCGCATTCATGAATAACACGCCCATTGTCGTGTTGCTTATGCCAATCCTCGTCGGCGTGTCTCTCAGGGTCAAGTTTTCGGTTTCCGGCGTGATGTTGCCGATGGGGCTCGCAACGATTATCGGTGGCATGTCTACGACGATCGGCACCTCGACGAACCTGCTGGTTGTCGGCATATCCGAAGATCTCGGCATGCAACGGTTTGCGATGTTCGACTTCATGTTGCCGGTCGTACTCGTCGGCGGAGTCGGGGTTGCGTTTCTCTGGCTGATCGCGCCCCGCCTGCTGCCAGACCGCGATCCGCCGATGGCAGATACCTCGCCGCGGGTGTTCTCGAGTCAGCTGCACGTCAAGGAAGGCGGCTTCGCCCACGGCAAGACGCTGTCCGAGATTCTTGCCAAGACCGACGGGCACATGCGGGTGGATAAGATACAACGGACCGAGTCCCTGTTTCTCGCCAAACTGCCGTCGGTAAAGCTACAAGCCGGCGATCGGCTGTTCGTAAAGGACTCGCCGGACAATCTCAAGCACTTCGAGCGGCTGCTGGGCGCAACGCTGTACAATATTTCGGACATCGAGCACCCGGTCGACGAAGATACGCCGCTCAAGGCGGAAGGCCAGCGACTCGCGGAAGTGGTCGTGACCCGTGGCTCCCCGCTGCACTTGCGAAGCCTTGCCGCCGCGCGCTTCAGCGCCAGTTACGGACTCCTGCCGCTGGCCGTGCACAGGGCACGGGCACCGAGCTCCCAGACCACCGGCGACCTCAGCATGATTCGGCTGCGGGCCGGCGATGTCCTGCTGGTTCAGGGCTCTCGCGAGGCGATCGATAATCTCAAAGCGAGCGGCAACATGCTCGTACTCGACGGCACGACCGACCTGCCGCATACCGATCGTGCGAACCGTGCGCTGGGGGCGATGGCATTCGTCGTCCTCGCGGCGGCTCTCCACATCATGCCGATATCCGTGAGCGCGGTGATCGGCGTCGGACTCATGATCGTAATGCGGTGCCTGTCCTGGGAAGACGCGGCGCATGCGCTGTCCGTACCCATCATCATGATTATCGTGACGAGCCTGGCGCTCGGCAAGGCGCTGATGGGCACCGGTATGGCCGACTTCCTCGCCACGAGTTTTGTCGGGGTTGCCTCCGGTATGGAAATACCGCTGATCCTGAGCCTCTTCATGCTGATCATGACGCTGCTGACCAATGTGGTCTCGAATAACGCGGCCGCGGTCATCGGCACGCCTATTGCGGTGGCAATAGCCCAGCAGCTCGACGCCAGCCCGGAGCCTTTTGTTCTGGCGGTATTGTTCGGCGCCAACATGAGCTTTGCGACACCTTTCGGCTACCAGACCAACCTGCTCATACTGAGCGCCGGCGGATATAAATTCTCCGACTTTCTGCGGGTCGGCATACCGCTTACGGTGATCATGTGGATCGGTTTCTCCTTCATTCTGCCTTTGCTCTACGGCCTCTAGCGTGCATATCGCACCGCCAGGGTTGACGCGCGGGCAAGTCGCGGAGATACTCGGCCCATGAATGCTCGGCCGGCTGAAAACCAAAACTGGTGGTGGCTGCCCCACGGGGAGTGGGCGGCTGGCTGACGTTTAACCGAGCAGACTGAAATCAAATGCCCATCTCCGCTAGACCGTGGGGGTGGGTTTTTTTATGGCTATGCAGGCACATTTCGACATCGCTGCGGACCTGGATACGCCGGTATCGGCGTATCTCAAGCTGCGGGACCTCAACCCGAGATTTCTGCTCGAGAGTGTCGAGGGTGGCGAACGGCTCGCGCGGTACTCGTTCCTGGGCTTTGGTGATGCACTCGACGTCCGCCTCGACGCCCATCAGTTCTCGATCGGAGACGCAGCGTTCCCGCCGCCGCAGACCCGCAACGACTACCTGGGGCTTCTCCGGAAAGCGCTGGCGGCCGTGCCCGAGCCAAAGCCGGATGTCGATGATCTGCCGTTCTCGGGCGGGCTCGTCGGGGTTTCCGGGTACGACGTCGTGCGACTTTTCGAGAGGGTACCTAGGCGCAGCACGCCGCAGACGGGCGTCCCGGATGCGGCCTTTACGGCACCTTCATCCACGCTGGTTTTCGACCACCTGACCCGTCGCGTGGCACTGTTGCACGACGGTTCCGCGGCGGAACGCGAGAACCTCCGACAGACAGTGATAAGACTTCTGCGCGGCGCGATACCGAAAAACGGAAACACGGTCAAGACCTCTCCGGCCACCGGTAGCATGACGGACAGGCAGTTCGCGGAGCGGGTGAAGGCATGCAAGGAATACATTGCCGCCGGCGACATCTACCAGATCGTCCTTTCGGTTCTGTTTCGTGGCGAATCGAACGTCCGTCCGTTCGAGGTATATCGCGCGCTGCGGCTGCTCAACCCGTCGCCGTACATGTTTTATCTAGAATTCGGTGACCTGAAGGTCGTCGGATCGTCACCCGAGGCGCTCGTCAAGCTGAACGGCAGGACCGCATCCCTGAGGCCGATTGCCGGCACCCTGCCGCGCGGCGCAACGCCCGAGGAGGATCAAGAAAACGAGATCACATTGCTGAACGACCCGAAAGAGTCCGCCGAGCACGTTATGCTCGTGGACCTCGCCCGGAACGATCTGGGCCGCGTGGCGACCGCCGGCAGTGTGCACGTCGATCCGTATCGGGCGATTGAACGGTACAGCCATGTAATGCACATCGTCAGCGGCGTTCAAGGCGAACTCGCTCCCGACTGTGACGCGTTCGATCTTTTTGCCGCAAGCTTTCCGGCTGGCACGTTGGTCGGCGCGCCGAAAGTGCGGGCGATGGAGATCATAGAGGAGATGGAGGACATCGGTCGTGGCCTGTACGCGGGCACGGCCGGCTATTACGGCAACAGCGGCGATATGGACCAGGCGATCACGATCCGCACCCTCGTGTTCTCGGGCGACGAGTACCGCTACCAGGCGGGCGCGGGGCTGGTTGCGGACAGCGTGGCCGAAAGGGAGTATCAGGAAGTGCTGGCGAAAAGCGCGATACTGCGCCGGGCCCTGGAGATCGCAGGAGAAGGGCTATGATGCACGAGAACCCGCGCATCCTGCTGATCGATAACTACGACTCGTTCACGTATAACCTGGTGCAGGCATTTGCGGCAAAGGGCGCCGAGGTTTTGGTATATCGGAATGACGCCATCGACACGGAGGACGCCGTGGCACTCGCACCGACGCATCTCGTCGTGTCGCCCGGCCCGGGGCGGCCCGAAGAGGCGGGCGTGTCACTTGCGATGATCGATGTATTTGCGGAAAAAGTGCCGGTGCTCGGCGTTTGTCTCGGTCATCAATGTCTCGTCAGTCACTTCGGCGGCAAGATCGTGCGCGCCGAACGCCTCATGCACGGCAAGACCTCCATGGTGAGACACGACAACAAGACCTTGTTTGCGGGGCTCGCCCAGCCATTCGAGGCCGGCCGATATCATTCATTGTGTGCGGAACAGCAATCGCTACCAGAGCTTCTCGAGCTGACCGCGCAGACGGATCGGGGCGAGATCATGGGTGTCAGGCACCGGGAACTGCCGCTCGAGGGCGTGCAGTTCCACCCCGAGAGCGTGTTGACGCCGGAGGGCGATAAATTGATGGGCAACTTCATGCAGATGAAGGGACCATGAGCCACAGCCGAATACTGGAACGAATCCTCGACGGCGAATCGCTGACCGAGGCGGAGGCCGCAACACTCATGCATGACCTGGCCGAAGGCGAAATGACGCAGGCGTTAGGCGGAGCGTTGCTGGCGGCTCTCAGGGCAAAAGGAGAGACTGCGGACGAGGTACGGGGCTTCGCCCTGGCAATGCGCGAACTCGCGCTGCATCCGGCAATTCCGGACGGAAGCCCGACAGTCGACACCGTGGGCACCGGTGGCGACGGCTCGGGCAGCCTGAACCTGTCCACCGGAACGGGACTTCTGGCGGCGGCCTGCGGCGCGAGGGTCGTCAAACACGGCAACCGTTCGATCTCGAGCAAATCGGGCAGCGCCGACACGCTGGAACAACTCGGCGTGCCGCTGCCGCTCGATGAGCAGGCAGTCATCGATTGCCTCGAGGCGACCAACTTCACTTTTCTGTTCGCGCCCGCGTTTCATCCGGCCATGAGATCGATCATGCCCGTGCGCAACGCACTCGGTGTGCGGACTATTTTCAACGTGCTGGGACCACTGACCAATCCGGCGGCAACGCCGTTTCAGTTGATCGGCGCGTTCAGTAAGGATGCAGCCAGACTGATGGCGGATACATTTGCGGGGATGCCGATCGATAGGGCATTTGTCGTACATGGCGAACCCGGCTGGGATGAAGCGACGCCGGTTGGAGAATTCGTGCTCTACGACGTTCACAGAGGCTCGGTGGAGGAAACCGTCAGAACGCCGGAGGAGTACGGACTCCGGCGCTGCGGGCCCGAAGAGCTCGCCGGCGGCGATGCGATGCATAATGCGAACGCGCTTCGTCGGGTCTTCGGCAATCAGGATGAGGGACCGCACCGTGATGCATTGATGATGGGTACATCACTCGTGCTGGAAGTGCTCGGCACCGCCAGGGATGCAAGAGAAGGAGTGGATATCGCCGCTACAGCCATCGACAGCGGTGCCGCAAGAAAACTGCTTGATGACCTGAAATTACATTTTGGCGCGGAATGAGCGACTTTCTGAAAACCATGGCCGAAAAGAGCGCCGACAGGGCCGAGGCGGCCAAGGGCTCGGTGCGATCCGCCGACCTGGACCGGCCGATCGTTGCGCTCGATTTGAGCACCTTCGATGTCATCGCCGAACTCAAGAGCCGCTCTCCGTCGGAAGGGGCGATCGCAAATGCGTCTTCGAGCATAAGCAAACGGGCTGCACGCTATGCGGACGCCGGTGCCGCTGCGATATCCGTATTGACCGAGCCGACACAGTTTGCCGGTGACATCACGGATCTGGATGAAGTCGTCGGCGCTGCCGGTTCCGTACCCGTCATGCGCAAGGACTTCCTCGTCGATCCGGTTCAGGTGCTCGAAGCGAGGGCGGCTGGGGCAAGCGGCGTTCTGGTCATCGTGACCATGCTGTCCGATGAGCAGATCCGGGCTATGCTGAATTGCGCATACGAACATTCGATGTTCGTCGTGCTGGAGTACATCGAGGGGGGTACGCTCAAGCAGAAGGTCAAGCACAAGC
>JBHIDG010000026.1:0-15923 GCA_046760025.1 Woeseia sp.
CCTTTCTATAAGCCTGACCTGTGGATCGTGGTCACCGATCCCCACCGCGTCGGACACGAGCGCGACTATTTCCCCGGCACGGTCAATTTCGAGCGTGCCGACCTGATACTTGTTAATAAGGTCGATTCGGCGGACGAAAGCGATATCGAGGCGATCGAGAAATCCGCGGGTGAGGTAAATCCGACCGCGATCGTGATACGTGCCAGATCGCCGCTCGAGTTGCCGGATCCCGAAGCCATCCGCGGCAAACGTGTCCTGGCCGTCGAGGATGGCCCGACAACCACCCACGGCGGCATGCCGTTCGGCGCAGGCGTGCTGGCCGCGAAACAAAACGGCGCCGGCGAGGTTGTAGATCCTCGTCCGTGGGCAGTCGGCGAGATCGCCGATACCTTCGACCAGTACCCCGAAACGGGCGCCCTCCTCCCGGCGATGGGCTACGGCGAGGACCAGGTGCGAGACCTGGAAGCCACCGTGAACGCTGTCGCCTGCGACCTGGTTCTCGTGGCGACACCGATTGATCTGTCCCGGATCATGCGCATCGACAAGCCCCATATTCGGGTCCGCTACCGGCTAGCCGAGGAAGGCGACGCGCTGGCGAATGCCGTCCGGCAGGTTGCCTCCCACAATAACGAAGCCTGACTTTCTGATGTTCAAAGGACTGCTTCAATACTCAACAAAGACCACCCGACGAGATGTACTTGCCTGGGGCGCGGCACTTGCATCGGGCGCCGTTGCATGCGACAGAGGTGATGACCCTGTCATCGGTACAGCCATGCCGGATCGATCGACGGAGCTATCGGCAACCGACGCAACCAAGGCGATGCGGCAGGGTGAACTATCGGCCGAAAACTACGCTGGAGCGCTGTTGCGCCAATGCGAGATCGGTAAGTATTTGAATGCTTTTATAACACTCGACCCGCCGCGGGTGCTCGAGGCGGCACGTGAGGCGGATCTCAAACGGGCATCGGGAGCGGAAATGGGGATGCTTCACGGCCTGCCCATACCGGTAAAGGACAGTGTCAACACAAAAGACTATCCGACCACGGGGGGCACACCAGCCTTACGGGACTTTCATGTTGCCGGGGACGCGAAGCTGATCCGGCTGCTGGTCGGTGCGGGCGCCATCGTCATGGGAAAGACCAATATCCACGAGCTTTCTTTCGGCTGGACCAGCAACAACCTCGCCTTTGGCGCCGTCCACAATCCCTATGACGTGAGCCGCATTCCAGGTGGCAGCAGCGGCGGCACGGCCGCCGCCGTCGCGGCGGGCATGGCACCGCTGGGCATCGCCGAGGACACTCAGGGCTCGATCAGGGTTCCGGCCGCACTCTGCGGCATCTGTGGTTTTCGTCCGACGACCCATCGCTATCCCAACCAAGGCGTCATGCCGATTACCCCGTTGTTCGATCAGCTTGGTCCGCATGCGCAAACGGTATCTGACCTGATGCTGTTTGATTCCGTGATCACGGGTGAACCCTCATTAGCCGATCCATCATCGCTTCGGGGTGTTCGGCTCGGCGTTGCGCGCGACTATTACTTCGATTCGCTGGACGCCGAAGTTGAACGAATTACGAGCGAGGCGCTGCGCAAGCTGGCCGATGCGGGTGCCGTGCTCATAGAAGCCGACGTCCCGGAGCTCGATAAACTGATTCGGCTTACGACGGCGCAGTTGCAGCTCTACGATGTCATACCACGGTTCAGTGAATACCTCGATAGGTTTGAAGCCGGCATTACGTTCGACCAGCTACTGGCGCAGGCGAGCAGCGACATTCGGGATGCCTTCCAGCAATACGTGCTGCCCGGCGCCGAGTTTCCGGTATCGAAGCAGGACTACGTAGCCGCGCGCGACATACATCTGCCCGCGTTGCGCCGACGGATGCGTGACTATTTTCAGGAGAACGATATTGCGGCCATGGTCTTTGCCGCGACGATGGCGCCGGCTCCGCCGATTGGGCAGGATGTCGAAATCGAAATCAATGGCAGCATGGTGAGCCTGGAAATTGCGCTGGCGCGCAACATCTCACCGGGCAGCACAGCCGGGATTCCGGGACTCGTGCTGCCCGCGGGGCTGACGCCTAACGGCCTGCCCGTCGGCATCGAACTGGATGGCCCCGAGGGCAGCGACCGGTCGCTGTTGGCCCTCGGTCGTGCGATCGAGCAGCTTATCGGCCCACTGCCATCGCCGGTGATCAAAGGCTGACGAGCGGCTGCCGTTTGGGTTTCCTGACTATTCAAATGTCACGTAATGGGAGGATGAGTCGATGTCTCGGACAATCACGAATATTTCTCGCGGGGTTGCACTTGTATTACTGTCATTTGCGTTGCTTACACATGCGGAAGAAGACGAAATTGCACCTGTTCAGATAAATCGCGACGAACTCGTGATGATTTCGGTGAAGGGTGCAATTTCGCAACCGGGAATGCGCAAGAATATTTACCGGGTAAGCGCCGACGGCTTGCCTCAGGTGTTTCCCGGGACCGGAGGGATTACGTACAACTTTCGAGTCGGGGATTCCGCCGTACATCTGGCCGGTAACCACGTAGAGCCTGCGGTGAGCATCGAGAACCTCGGGCCGGACGACCAGGCTGATGGCCGGGAAAGCCGCGGCTTGAACGCGCTTGCAAACATCGGTAACGAGGCCATGGTAATCACCGGAGATGCCAAAGGCGCACGCGGCGCGGTTATCGGCAAGCACGGCGGCATCGAGCACGTCATGGTGGATTTCAAAGATGATGCCGTTTACGACAACCTGGCGATCGGCGACGAAATTCAGATCCGCGGCTACGGTACCGGCATGCGCCTGACGAATGTCGAGGGCGTCACTGTGATGAATATCGGCCCCAGGCTGTTCGATGCATTGAGTGCGGGCGGCATGGCCAGAACTGCAGACGGCAAGCTGCGCATTGGTGTAACCCACCTGATTCCGGCGAAAATCATGGGCTCCGGCCTGGGCCGGGACCAGACGTACACGGGCGATTACGACATCAATTTTTTTGATCCCGAGACCGTCGAAGAATACGACCTGGATACACTGCGATTTGGCGATATCGTCGCCATCGTAGACGCCGACAGTACTTACGGGCGGGTATATCGTCAGGGCGCGATTACCATTGCGTCGGTGTCGCACGGGCGCAGTGACAGCGCCGGCCACGGCCCCGGCGTAACAACCCTGTTTACCTCTAAAACCGGGCAGATCGAAGCTTTCAAGACGGCGGATGCCAACCTTGCCAAACTACTGAAACTAAGGCGGTTAAAATAGCTTCTGCATCATAAGTTCCGAGCGGTATCAGGCAGGAGAGCGACTATGCGGCGTGGAAGACAGGCGCGTCGGGAAAACCCGCCGAAGCAGTCGGCGGTTGCGCCCGGTTTGACGGGCGGTACCTTCAAACCCCTGACCGAGGCGGAGATGCAGAGCGTTCATCACACCGCTCTCGATGTGCTCGAAAAGATCGGCATGGCCGATCCAATCCCGATCGTCGAGCAACATGCGCTCGAGAAGGGCTGCCGGATGGACGATAACGGCCGGCTGTGTTTCCCCCGCTCACTCGTCGAAGACACCGTCGCCGAGACCGCTCACGAGCTGAAATTCTGTGGGCGCGAACCGCGTTTCGACCTGGATCTCCGCGATCGGCGCGTGCACACCTATGGCGGCGGCGAGGCCGTGACCATCCTGGACGTCGGTGCTTCCACCTACCGGTCATCCACACTCATCGATGTATATGATGTCGCGCGGTTGGTCGACAAGCTCGACAATATCCATGCGTTCTCCAGATTGATCGTCGCCACCGACATGGATCATCGGCTCGAATGCGACCTCAACACCGCTTACGCGAGTCTCGCCGGAACCGCGAAGCACACTGCTTTGACTTTCGGCGATGCTAAAAATGTCCAACCTACGCTCGAAATGCTCTACATGATCGCCGGCGGCAGGAAAAAATTTCGTGAACGGCCTTTCTGCCACGGCGGCGGCTGCCCGGTCATATCGCCGTTGCGATACGGCTCGGACAATGCCGAGGTCTGCATCGAATCGACCAGGTTCGGTGCCCCGGTGTGGATCGTTGTCGCACCGCAGGCCGGCGCCACGGCGCCCGCAGCGCTGGCCGGCACGCTGGTCCAGGTGATGGCCGAGGCGCTAGCATGTCTCATGATGATCAATCTGGTCGTGCCGAAATATCCGGTCATCCTGGGGCCCTGGCCGTTCGTGTCGGATCTGCGCACCGGCAGTTTCACGGGCGGCGGTGCGGAGGAGGCGTTGGTCAGCGCAGCGGCGGCGCAGATCACCAACTACTACGGGCTGGTGAGTTCGGTCGGCGCCGGCATGAGCGACGCCAAACTGCCTGACAACCAGGCCGGTTATGAAAAGGCGACCTCTGTCGCATTGGCGGCGCTCGCCGGCTGCAACAATGTCTCGGAGTCCGCCGGGATGGTGGGCAGCCTGATGGGTTTGTCCATGGAGGCACTGGTCATCGATAACGACATGTTGGGAACCGTGTTGCGTGCCGTGCGCGGCATCGAAGTCAACGACGAGACGCTGTCCTACGATGTCATCGAGCATGCCGTCCGCGGCGAGGGACATTTCCTGCGTGAGGAACAGACATTGCAGCTGATGCGATCCGAATACGAGTACCCGGAGCTGGCGGACCGCCTTCCGCCGAGCCAATGGGAAGATGGCGGATCGCTCGACATTCGCGAACAGGCCGGCGCCCGCGTCAGGGAGATCATGTCATCGCATTACCCGGAATACATCGAGCCGGCGATCGACAAGAAGATACGAGATACATTTCCGATCGTGCTCAGCCGCTCGGACATGCAGCCGGGCAACGGTCGCTGGGTATCATGAATCGGCATTTGTTCCATATGGTGGGCCGTCATCTGGTCCCCGAACACGCCCATCCTTTAAAATTCTCTAGTAATTCAAGGATTCAGGCGTTCATTTGAGACGCGACCCGGGATCAGATCAATGCGGCCGACATTGCGTGTCCTGCCGGACGAACTCGTCACGAGGGTCCTCCATGAGGCCAAGCGGGTCATGGCCGAAACCGGCATGGAGATTCGTGGTGAATGCCTTCGTCGGCGACTGATCGATCGCGGGCTCAGGACCGATAAAACCGGCACCAGAGTCTTGTTTCCTGCAGACGTCGTCGATGACGCAATTTCGAGTGCGCCGAAATCGTTCACACTTTACGACCGCGACGGCGAACCCCATGCCGAGATCGGCGGATACAACGTGCATTACGTGCCCGGCTCGAGCGGCCTCAAGATTCTCGATCACCGCACGGGTGAGACCCGGCTGGCAAATTCCACCGACTTCATCGAATATGCGCGGCTCTGCGACGGGCTGGAACATATCGCGTATCTCGCGACCGCGTTTTCGACCAATAAGGATATCGAGTCGCAGGTCTCCGACGCCTGGCGCCTGTACATGACCCTGACCACTTCCAAGAGACCGGTCGTGTCGGGCGCGTTCTCCGAACACGGCATCCCTCGCATGGTCGAGATGATGCAGTTGTTCCGCGGCGACCGTGCCGAGCTGATCGACAAGCCGCTGTCGATTTTCACGATCACCGCAACCGGCAACTTCCGCTACGGCGAAGACTCGTGCCAGAACCTCCTGGATTGCGTCGAGGCCGGGATTCCCGTGGAAATCGTGCCGGTCACTTTGATGGGGCTGATCGCGCCAGTGACCCTGGTCGGCGCCCTGGTCTTCCACTGCGTCGACGTCCTGACCGGGCTGACCATGGCGCAGATCGTAAGACCCGGCGCGCCGGTCTTGTTCGGCGGCGCGCCCGCCACCTTCCACATGAAGGCAGCAAGCTCGCCGATGGCTGCCATCGAGGCCCAGCATCTGAATGTCGCCTACGTTGCTGTCGCGAAATCACTCGAGCTGCCGACACAGGCCTACATGGCCTTGAGCGACGGAAAATTTCTCGATGCCCAGGCGGGTGGAGAAACCTTCAGCAGCGCGCTGCTCGCCGCCATTGCGGGCGTGAACTCCGTTTCAGGACCGGGCATGCTGGATTTCGTACTGACGTTCAGTTTAGCCAAGCTCGTCTTCGATAATGAGGTCTGCGGCCACGCCCTGCACTTCGTGCGTGAAATGAAGCCGCTCGACGACCTGCCGGCTGCCGATCTCGTCGAACAGCTCCTGAATGACGATCACCTGATTACGGCACAGCATACGCTGAAGTACTGGCCGCAGGAGCTGTATCTGACCGACCCGGTCATCGATCGCGAGAACCGGGAAGCCTGGGAAAAACGTGGATCGATCGAACTCTACCAACGGGCGTGTCGGGAGGTCGATACGCGACTGACAGACTACACGCCGATCGAAACCGATGCTGCGATTGATGCAGAGATGCGCAGGCTTGTCCTGGACGGCCTCGAGCAGCAACAGGAGCTGCCGGAACTGCCACCGTCGCCTGGCAGGAAAACCACCAAAGTGACGCGTGGCCGTCGCGGTCGGGCGGGCCGGCGGCGCGCCACGTAGACAAACTGCGCAACAGATACGACAGGGCGCGCCGAGCCCAGGACGTCCGCCGACTACTATACTTAGGGCGATCGGAACACGACAGAATCGAGTCTGCTGGAGAGGTAATGGACAAAAAAGAGGTCAGTCGCCTCATCAATGACGGCGAAGTGAAGATCGTAGACCTGAAGTTCTGCGACTTTCCGGGTCTTTGGCAGCACTTCTCGATTCCCGCATCGTCATTCTCGGAGGACATCTTCGATGAAGGCGTTGGCTATGATGGTTCGAGCATCCGTGGCTTTCAGAAGATCCAGGAAAGCGACATGTTGTTGATTCCGGACGCCGAGTCCGCATTCGATGACCCGTTCACTGAAATAGAGACGCTGAGCATTGTCTGCAACATTCGGGATCCGGTGAACCTGCAACCTTACACGCGGGACCCGCGATATGTGGCCCAGAAAGCGGAGAAGTACCTGCTATCAACCGGTATTGCGGACATCAGCTACTGGGGGCCTGAACTGGAGTTCTACATATTCGACAACGTGCGCTTTAATCAGACCTATAACGAAGGTTTCTACCATGTAGACTCGATCGAAGGATTCTGGAACAGCGGTGACGATTCCAAACCGAATCTGGGCTACAAACCGCGCTACAAGGAAGGCTATTTTCCCGTGCCTCCAATGGACCATATGCAAGACCTGCGATCAGAGATGACGCAGCGTCTGGAGGAAGTTGGTATCCGGGTGGAAGTCCATCACCACGAGGTGGGCACCGCCGGACAGGCGGAAATCGACATGCGTTTCGCACCGCTGACCCGGATGGCTGATCAGGTATTGTTATATAAGTATGTGGTGAAGAATGTGGCGTTGGCGTACGGCAAGACCGTCACGATGATGCCAAAGCCCATCTTCATGGACAACGGATCCGGAATGCATACTCACCAAAGCCTGTGGAATAAGCAGAAGAATTTATTTTACGACCCTGCCGGGTACGGGCTTATCAGTGAGTTGGCCCGTCATTACATCGGTGGCATCCTGCACCATGCTCCGGCACTCTGCGCGTTCATTGCTCCGACCACCAATTCATATCGGCGGCTGGTCCCTGGTTACGAGGCGCCGATCAACCTGGCGTATTCGCAACGCAATCGTAGCGCCTGCGTACGAATTCCGATGTACAGTTCCACCGAGCAATCGAAGCGGATCGAATTTCGCACCCCGGACCCGAGCTGCAATCCATATTACGCGTTCTCAGCCATGCTCATGGCGGGGATCGATGGCGTTTTGAACAAAATCGACCCCGGAGACCC
This sequence comes from Woeseia sp., assembly GCA_046760025.1. GTDB lineage: Bacteria > Pseudomonadota > Gammaproteobacteria > Steroidobacterales > Woeseiaceae > JACZWL01. The sequence goes on from JBHIDG010000026.1 coordinate 7,774, forward strand.
CTTGGACAAGGACCTCTACGATCTGCCTCCGGAAGAGAGAGGCGACGTAGCGTCCGTCTGCGGCTCTCTCGAAGAGGCTCTGGACGCACTCGATTCGGATCACCAGTTCCTGCTCGCCGGTGATGTTTTTACACAGGATGTGATTGATACCTGGATTGCTTATAAGCGAGAACGCGAAGTGGACGCCATGCGCCTGAGGCCCCACCCTTACGAGTTCGCACTTTATTATGACGTATGAACAACACCGCAGAATTGGCAAGTCGTCATTCCGACAACCCGCAGCAGAGCGCCACATTCCGGTTTTATGAAGAACTGAATGATTTCCTCCCGCCGGCGCGACGCAAGGTCGACTTCGACTATGTTTTCAGGGGCACGCCGTCGGTGAAGGACACGATCGAGGCCATCGGCGTGCCGCATCCGGAAGTCGATCTGATTCTAGTTAATAACAGCTCGGTGGGCTTCGACCATCTGCTGAACGGCGGTGAGCGTATCGCAGTGTACCCGATGTTCGAGCGTTTCGATGTGTCGCCCGTGACACGACTGCGCCCGCATCCCTTGAGGGAGCCCCGCTTCGTATTGGATGTGCACCTCGGAAAGCTGGCTCGCTACCTGCGATTACTCGGTTTCGATACGATCTATGACCGCGAATATCGTGATGCGACGATAGCGGCGATCTCCAGCGAGGGGCGGCGAATTCTCCTTACCCGTGACAAGGGATTGCTCAAGCGCAGTGAAGTAAATCGCGGGTATTGGCTCCGGCATAGCGCGCCGCGTCTTCAAATCGTCGAAGTGATGCAAGCCTTCGATTTGCAAAAGGCGGTACGTGTATTTACGCGCTGCATGGTATGCAACCATAACCTGGAGACCGTCGCCGAATCCTCGGTTCGCGACGCCCTGCCGGCAGGACTGCGTGGCCAGTTCTCTCGGCTGTCTCGCTGCCCGGGTTGCGGGCGACTGTACTGGCCCGGCAGCCATTACGATAAGCTGGTCGATCTCGTGAGCCATTTGATTTCTGATTAGGATGCCCGAAAAAATGAGCTTATCACCGCATATCGACGAGCTGTCCTGGGGGCGGATGGCAATCGACGGGCTTGGCACCGGCAAGGACTTCAAACTCTGGCCCGGCGGCGGCCGGGAATGGGATTGGAGGGAGACGGGAACGCACCATGTACCCGGGATTCAGTCGACAGATGTCGAGGAGCTGCTCGACAATGGCAGTCAGACAATCGTGTTGTCACGCGGCATGTTACTGATGCTCAAGACCTGCCCGGAGACTATGAGTTTACTCGAGGTCAAGGGCATAGACGTACACGTCGCGGAAACGAAAAAGGCAGCGCGAATCTACAACGAATTTGTAGCAAAGGGTGCAGCAGTAGGAGGCCTGTTCCACTCCACGTGTTGATACGAGGCTATCGGCAGCCAGCCCCGCGACTCAACATGGAGACACCGGAAGTGAACCGTCGAAAATTCTTGCTCGATCACGGCAAAATCGTCTTGTTGATCTCGACCTCGGGTCCGGGCATGGGAAGAGCAGATGTGATTTCGCCAGGCGCGCCGGGACTCATTACTCTCTTCCTGAGTGGCGACGTGATGACCGGGAGGGGTATCGACCAGGTGTTGCCCAGGCCATCGGACCCCCGCCTGTACGAAACGACTGCAAAAAGTGCCACCCGATACGTGGAGATCGCGCAAACGGCTAATGGCCCGTTCCCAAAGCGGGTGGACTTCTCCTATCCGTGGGGCGATGCCCTCGGGGAGATCGCGAGCGGGATGCCTGATGCCAGGATCATCAACCTGGAGACAGCCGTTACCGTCAGCAACGATTACTGGAAAGGCAAGGGTATCAACTACCGCATGCACCCGGAAAATGTGCTGTGTCTCAAAGCCGCAAGGATCGATTGTTGCGTGATCGCGAATAACCACGTTCTGGATTGGGGTTATGCCGGACTTGACGAGACTTTGTCCACGTTGAGTCAGGTAAACATCGAGTGCGCCGGTGCGGGCAGAAACGTACTCGAGGCGCAGGCGCCGGCAGTCATCGAGGTAGCCGACAAGGGGCGTATACTGGTGTTCGCGTATGCATCGCCGACCAGCGGCGTGCCACGCGACTGGGCGGCGACGAACTCGCGCGCGGGTGTAAATTTTGTTCCGGATTTATCACAACAGACTATTCGGCGAATTACGGCCCGGATTCAGCGAGCGAAACGAGAGCGGGACATCGTGGTTGCATCGATTCATTGGGGCGGCAACTGGGGTTACGCGGTTCCCCAACGCCAAAGAGACTTCGCACATCAACTCATCGATCGGGCCGGCGTAGATGTGATCCATGGGCATTCTTCTCACCATCCCAAGGGCATCGAGATTTACGACGGCAGACCAATTCTGTACGGCTGCGGCGATTTTCTGAACGATTACGAGGGGATCAGCGGCTACGAGGCCTATCGTGGCGACCTGGTGCTTATGTATCTGGTCACCATGCATCCCGAATCGGGCCGGCTCGTGCGGCTCGAGATGCTGCCCTTTCAGATTAAGCGATTCAGATTGAATCGCGCCTCGACCGAGGACGCTGAATGGCTCAGGACAACCATGAACAGGGAATGTGCGAGGTTTGGAAGCCACCTGAAATCAGTCGAGGCTGGTCGGTGGACGCTCGCGAGTGCGGCCGGTACCGCCGTAGCAGCACAAAACGGTGACCGAGAAATCAGATGCGAATGACGACTGTCTATGTTTTGTTGCAGCTTTACGCTTCCTGGACAATGGACATGGCAGTCGCGGAGGAGCGGAATATGACAATGGCTATAACGTCAGTTGCATTCGAGGACGGTGGCGCAATTCCGGCAATCTACACTTGCGAGGGCTATGACATTTCGCCGCCGCTGAATTTCACCGGTGTGCCCGATGCGGCGCAGACCCTGGTGCTTATCGTCGACGATCCCGATGCGCCGGATCCGAAGGCACCACGGATGACCTGGGTACACTGGGTGCTATACAACTTGCCCGCCGCTGTGTCAGCCTTGGATGAGGACGCCGCCGCGCACGGGCTCCCTCCGGGCGCTATCGAAGGCAAAAACGACTGGGGACGCTCGGATTACGGTGGGCCTTGTCCGCCTGTCGGTCGACATCGGTATTTCCACAAGCTCTATGCGCTCGACGTCGAGTTGGCTGATCTGACAGACCCCACGAAGGCGGAACTCGAACAGGCGATGGAAGACCATGTCCTGGCAACGGCGAGCCTGATCGGAACGTATCAGAAAAATCACTAGCGGCACAGGTTGACGATCATGGCGCTAGAAACTGTCGAACAAGCTAGAGCGGTATATCGGGAACGTCATATTTCCGAGCAATACTCCGGCCCACTGCATCTCGCCACGACCGTCGGCGTAAGCATGCTCATCGCATTGCTGGCAGCCATGTTGCTCGAGGACGTAAGCCGGCTGGAATGGCTGACTATTCCACTGACATTCCTGTATGCCAATCTAATCGAATACGTCGGTCACAGAGGTCCGATGCATCGCAAGACACGATTTCTGGGGCCGGTTTTTGAGCGCCATGCAATTCAACACCATACGTTCTTTACCGATGAGTCTGCCACCGTCGATACGACTCAGGACTTCAAGGCAGTCCTGTTTCCACCGATCATGTTGCTATTCTTCCACGGATGTTTCGCACTGCCGGTGGGCGCGCTCTTGTTTTTCATCGTATCGCCGAACGTTTGCTACCTGTTTGTAATCACTGCGATGCTATATTTTCTCAATTATGAATTGTTGCATCTCGCCTATCATATCGATCCGAAAACCTCGGTCGGCCGATTGCCGTTCATGTATCGCCTGAGAAGACATCATATACGTCATCACAACAGAAATCTGATGACGAGCTACAACTTTAATATTACCTATCCGCTCTGCGACTATCTTTTCGGTACGGTTTACAGGGAACGTGACTAGAATCAGATCTTGCGTCGTAATGGTATGGGACCGCCTGCTGAATATGCTGAGATTCGGGTTCCGACTGGTCGTTGTGTCAGCGCCAGCTCATCAGCAATCCTGTTTGCCACAATGTCAGCGCGGGCGATTCGATCGCGAACGGAGACTCCGCCGCGGTAATTCGCCTCGAGTTGTAGTCCGGGCAGGTGATGCAGGCAAGCTGTGACTGCTCTCATGCGTCCGTAATACCGGCCGTGATACATTGGCATCGCCCTGCGGTGCCGATCGATTCGTACCATTTCCGGATCACACCGGATGCCGAGCATCGGGCCTATCACGTCCAGAATTTCAGCAACGCTGCGGCGATCGTCCCACTCCACTGCTTCCGGTACACGCGAACCCCCGAGATAGCTGGTCAACAGGGCCTTCCCCGCCGGGGCCCGATCCGGGAACAGGCTGCTCATCCACAGACACCCGGTTGCCGCGACGTCGGTACGGCGTGGTATGAGGAAGCCGGTCCCGTCTAGCGCGTGCTTGATGGAATGGCGATCGAAGCCGGTATGTACAACGGCGAGAGGTGCGTACTGAATGCCGCTCAGTAACTCCGCCAGATCCCTGTCCAGGGGTGTAAGCAAAGTTGCGGCGGCTTTTGCCGGTACGCTAAGCACGACTTGCCGTGCGGTAACTGATGAATCGGTTCCCTTGGTCGTGGCGGTCGCCCGCCAATCCGGTCCGTGTTTCACTAATTCCACCGCGGTGTGATCGGGACGAAATCGTATACGGGGTGTGTTCACCAGAGACTTCACCAGAGTGGACATGCCACCGCTGAATGAGAACGCCTCCTGTGGCGTCGTGGTGCGCCGTTTCAGGAACTTGTGAATGATTATTCCGAGAGTAAGGCTTCCATATCGTTTTTCCAGCGCGGTCATACGGGGCAATACCGAGTATGCATTCGCCAGGTCAGGGTCCGATGCCAGCACCCCACTGACAAAGGGGTCCATGGCGTTTTCCAGCGCTTCCCGGCCGATGCGCCGGTTTATGAAGTCACTGACTGTTTCATCCTCGTGCCCACCCTTGCGGACAAACGGTTCGCAGAGAAGCCGCAACTTGCCTGCCGGGCTCCAAATCGGTGAGTTGATCAAGGCGCCCAACTTCGTTGGTGCTGCGACCAGCTTGTCGTCGTGCATCACGTAGCGCCGTACTATCGGCGCGAGCATCGACTTCTTCGACTCGAGATTGGATCGCTTGATAAATCGATTCACCTCGGGCCGAAAATTCATCACCATGTTGGCGGCGCGCTCGGTTACGTAACCACGGCTGTCTCTGTTGGTTTGGATCTTGCCGCCCGGCGTGGGGCTGCTTTCCCAGAGTTCTACGGATACGCCCTGGTGCACCAGGCATGTTGCGGCAGAGAGGCCGGATATGCCGCCACCGATGACCAGGACGTCAACGTCGCTCACCGTGCCTGCCCTCCTGGCGGTCCGCTGCCGCCGAAACGTTTCGCCACGAGCTCATCCAGATGTTCGGGCGTTACGCAACTAAGGCCCAGTTCGGCAACATATGCTTCGGCCCGTTTTTTCACCATTTTCCGCAGAAAGCCGGGGACCCGGGTCAGGCGTTGCCCTGCCTCGGTACTCCAGGAAATGTCACGATGGGCGTCGTCTGACAATGGCTGAATGACCGGGCCGCCTCGCGGTTCGTAGTCGCACCACGGGTCCGGATCCATCAAATCGCCACCCAGCGCAAGCGGCCGTGCGCGACAGCCGCCGCACAGCCTGCGGTACTCGCAGGCACCACAGGAGCCACGCAATTCGGGTTCGCGCAACGATCGCAAAGCTGGGGAAGTAGCCCATACCGTCTTGAAAGACTGGCGCCGAACACTCCCTGCTTCGTCCGGGATATAGGGGCATGCCGTGACCGCACCCTCCGGTGTGATCCGGCAGTAGTGGCTTCCCGCGATGCAGCCATCACCGTCCTGCCCGCTGATGCGGTTTAGAGCCGAGGCGGGCTTGCGCTGGTGGGCAATCCGCTTGAAGTGCGGTGTGCATCGCGCGCGGATAATCAGATCCGAGCACCGTTCCTGAGCCTCGATCAATTCACCGAGTATCTGCTCGTAGCGCTGCGGTGTCAGGTCCGTCACGGATTCGCCACGGCCGGTGCATACCAGGAAGAAGATATTCAATACTCGCGCACCACAGTCACGTGCGAAATCGATCATCCTCGGCAGTTCATGGGCGTTGCTTTCGGAGATCGAGAAGTGGATCTGAAACGATACGTCATGACGACGGCACGCCTCGATGCCGGCCATGGTCAGCGCCCATGCACCGGATCGGCCACGGAATCCGTCATGATATTCCGGATCCAGCGAGTCCACGCTGATGCCGAGGCCGAGTACGCCGGCGCGCTTCAGGGAGCGCACGCGGTGCTCCTTCAGCATGATGCCATTGGTGCCGACGACCATGGCAAGGTTCAGGGCGGCGCCGTAACTGATGATCTCTTCCAGGTCGCGCCGCATCAACGGCTCCCCACCGGTCAACACCACCATGGGTCCGTCGCCGCACAGAACGACGTCATCCAGAAGCCGGCAAACCTCGTCGGTCGTGAGTTCGAGCGGGCTGCCGTTCTTTAAGGTGTGTGCATCCAGGTAACAATGATCACAGGCCAGGTTGCAGCGCCGCGTGAGATTGATCGCCAGTAATGACAGATCATTTTTTGCTTTCGGTCCGGGCAGTTGACTCATTGTCCACGCCCTCCGTCGTCGGCGTATTGCTCAGGGGCGCCCTCCGAGTGAAATGTACCTTTGTCGGCCCAGGACTTTCGGGCGTGTGCAATGACATCCGCAGTGACCGTAGTGACGCCGAGCTGTTGTGCGCAACGCTCCACCTCCCTGATCACCATGCCTCGCACGAACTCGGGTATTTGCCGTATTCGTTGCCATGCGGAATCGTCCCACTGTAGATGTGCGCTTTGTCTTGCCGAGCCTCCGCTCCATTCCGCATATTTCTCTTCAAGCAGTTCAGGAGTGACGATTTCTTTCCCCTTGCGGCGCGCGAACGCTTCGACTCGCCGCCGGGTCATGGTGCGTATGAAACCCTGCGGGACGCGATGCAGCCGCTGTCTCGCCGCGCTGTCCCAGGTCAGACCGTCGCCCTCCGTTGTCGGCTCCACCTGCTCCCGGTGTGCAAACGGGCAGGCGCCCGCCGTCGAAGAATCTTGCTGCCCGGGGAGGAAGACGCGGACATGTTCGTGCCGAACCTCTTGTTTGTTGTCACGACGCGCTTTCTTCTCGGCGCGTCGTCGAATCGTTTCGCGCACCGAAGGCTCCGCCACCGTTTGCAGCAGCGCCAAAGCGGCGTCCGACCACGCCATCTCTTCCATGGTGGTCTGGCCATTGGCGAGCTCACCCGCGTCATGAGCCGCAACGATCTCGGCCATGGCCTCGCGGGCCTGCGCGGGGCAGAGCTCCGCCGTGGCTTCATCGACGATGCTCTCCGTGACGACCGTATGGCCGCGCTCCTGGGCGAATCGCAGGATCGCCATGCGCACCAAGTTGAGTGCGTGCGCAGGCACGTTTTTCATGCGCTTCTCGGCTTCCGTCGTCCATGAGGTGGTGATATCGGCGACGACGTCGACGCGCGGCTGGTACTGCCGCTGGCTGAGCAGGACGGCGCAGTCGACGTTGCGCAGCAACGCTTCCGCGTTGCCGCCGATATCCAGGTCCGGGTCGGCGTGAATACCCAGCTTGCCGATGACGAGCAGCGAAGGCTTGAGCTCCAGCAGGTGTTTCTCGATGGCATCGTGAGGCTTGCCATCGAGCAATACCGTTTCCACATCCTGGCCGTGTTCCGCGGCGATGCTCCTCGCCACGGCGAGATGGCCCTCGTAGATCTTCGCCAGGCCGGAGTCGATGATCTCCTCGTGCAGTTTCTCCTGGTCTTTGAAACGAAATACCTTGCTGGCCTCCTCGGATAGCACGCCGGCGATGCGATTGAATGCGACGTAGTGGTAGTACGGGTCGAAGGTGGCCAGCACATGCAGCGGCACCGCCCAGGCTCCTGCCAGCGACATCGCCGTCCTGAGGCCGCCGTAGGAACGTGATGAGCCGTCGATCGCGACCGCGATCGGTCCATCGGCCAATCGCTTGAGCGGATCCTTGATGACCAGCGTGTCGATATTCGATCGACGCGCGACCCGGGTGCAGACGGTGCCGAGCCGGCTCCCGGCGAT
>JBHIDG010000027.1:0-15605 GCA_046760025.1 Woeseia sp.
GGACGGCACATACCGCTGCGTATGCTGTGGCTCGGAACTGTTCAGTTCCGAGCACAAGTTCGATTCGGGAACCGGCTGGCCGAGTTTCTGGCTGCCACTGGCAGGCGGTAACATAAAGACGCATGCGGATACCAGCCACGGGATGAGGCGAGAAGAAGTCGTATGCAGCGCCTGCGGTGCGCACCTCGGCCATGTCTTCGAAGATGGCCCACCGCCCACGGGGCTGAGATACTGCATCAATTCGGCATCGCTGGATTTCTACAAGACGCACAAGGAATGACAAGACATGAAGCTCGGCAAATCAATCGCAATACTCGCATCGCTTACCTTATTGACGGCTTGCGAGCAGCCGGCGCCGGACGCCACCGATCAGGCGCCAGAACCGCCGGCCGACAATACGGCAGCCGACTCCGACCCGGTAGCGACGGAAATCGCCCCGGGACTGAGCATGAGAATCCTCGAACAGGGTGATGGCGACGTCGCCGCCACCGGGCAGATCGCGGTCGTGCATTACACGGGCTGGCTGTACGACGAGACAGCGCAAGGCAACCGGGGGGACAAGTTCGACAGCTCGGTGGATCGCGATCAGTATTTCAGCTTCATGCTCGGCGCCAAACGCGTAATCCGGGGCTGGGACGAGGGCGTGGTCGGCATGAAGGTCGGCGAGAAAAGAGAACTCACGATCGCTCCCGAGCTGGCCTACGGCGACCGTGGCGCCGGCGATGTCATTCCCCCGGGTGCGACCCTGGTGTTCGAGATCGAGCTGGCGGCATTGCAGTCCGCGGAATAGGCGTAGCAGCCCGGACCCGTCGTTTTCTGCCGCGTAACCCTGACATCCCGCAATCGCCCCGGCTGTTCCGGAATCGCTATTGGCCGAGGGGCCAGTGGCTTCAGCCGAGATCGTTGTTCTTCTGGTATTGCAGGTTACGCGCCTGTCCGACCCAGTCCTCGCGGTAGATGCGGCTCCGAAATCCCTTCAGGCGTTGTGCGACACGGTCTATATCGTATTCACTCATCTCTGCGATCTGATTAAACCGATAGATGCCGAGTTCGTTGAGTGTCTTTTCGATCGCAGGGCCAACGCCCTTGATGAGTTTGAGGTCATCGGTGTCGTCATCATCGGCCTCGCTGTCGTTGACCACCGGAACGGGGCCCGTGTCAGGCTGCACCGGTGCGGCGAATTCGCCGCTGAACTCCGGAGGCGCCCCGGTATCCGTTGATGTGTCATGCGCCGTCGGAAACCCATCGTCGTGAGAGCCGGACTGATCGACCCACTCGTTTTCGAGCTCGTCGGACGATTCATCGAGCGGGTCGTTCGACGCGTGCAGGCCAGCGGTGAGCGCGTTCGGATCGACGGGTTCGATCCGCGTGGTGTGATCCGGTCCGATGGCGACTTCAAGTGCGGCAATGCGATCACGCGCCTGCTCGAGCTCTACCTCGAGTTGCTGCGCTTCGAGATCTCGTTCCCGATAACGATCGACCAGCGGCGGCACACGGGACTGCCAGTTCGACAACTCGCGGCTGAGCCGGATTATCTTGTCTTCCTTCTCGCGCATTGCCGTTGCGGATGCCTCATCACGGGCATTGCGACTATTCGCTTCCGACTTGAGTTTGTCTCGCTGGGCAACGGTGAAGTCCAGATCGCCACGAATTTCTTTTAGCTGTCGCTGCAGTTTGTCACGCCGCTCGAATGCTTCCTTCAGTGAATCGGACAATTCCTTTGCCCGCATCGTATAATCCTTCATGGAAGCCTGGTACTGGCTGATCTGTTGCATCAGGCTCTTATTTTGCTCCGCGAGACGCTCGTGCTCGTGACGTTGTGACTCGAGTTGCTCCGCCCACCCGGCGTTTACCGCGATTTTCTCTTTGGCACAACGCCCGCCGCGAACAATCCATCCGAGAATCGCACCGAGTGCCAGAATGCCCGCCAGCAGTGCGATCTCGATGAGCGTAATCTCCGGCATAAGCTGGTTCCGTTCAGTGGCTACGAGGCAAGCCGCAATCTGTCCATTTCCGCAAGGACGGCGTCTATCCTCTCGACCGCCCAGTCAATCTCGTTGCGGGTAATTGTAAGCGGAGGGGCCAGGCGCACTACTGTGTCGTGTGTCTCCTTACTCAAAATTCCCTGCTGCAGCAATCGCTCGCAGACTTCGCGCGCCGTACCGAGCGCCGGATCGATCTCGACACCGACGAAAAGCCCTATTCCGCGTATATCCTTGATCAACTGGCTGTCGAGCTCGCGCAATCGTCCGAGCATGTATTCGCCCATCGACGCGCTGCAACCGGCCAGGTCGTCCTCCACCAGGATGTTGAGTGCCTCGAGGCCAACTGCGGCAGCCAGCGGATTGCCGCCGAAAGTGCTGCCGTGGTCGCCGGGCGTGAAGACCTGCATGACCTCTCTCCTGGCGAGGAACATCGAGACGGGCAGAATGCCGCCGCCGAGTGCCTTGCCCAGGATCAGGCCATCCGGCGTGACGTCTTCATGTTGGCAGGCGAGCAGTTTTCCGGTTCTGCCGAGGCCCGTCTGAATCTCATCGGCGATCAGCAGCACGTCGTGTTGCTTGCAGAGCTCCTGGCAGGCGGCCAGGTAGCCTGCCGGTGGCACGATGATGCCGCCCTCGCCCTGGACCGGTTCGACCAGAAAAGCCGCAGTGTTCGGTGTTAACAGTTCGCGGAGCGATTCGAGATTGCCGTATTCGGCAAGCTTGAATCCGCGGGGATAGGGACCGAAGCCGCGCCGGTACTGTTCCTCGTCGGACATGGCGATGACGGCGATGGTGCGCCCGTGGAAGTTCCCGCTGCAGGCGATGATTTCTGCCGAACCCGGGGCAACGCCCTTGACCTCGTAAGCCCACTTGCGCGCCGCCTTGAGCGCGGTCTCCACGCCTTCCGCTCCGGTATTCATGGGCAGCGCCATGTCCATGCCGGTCAGTTCGCATGCGCGCTTAAGAAACGGGCCGAGCTTGTCGGTGTGATAGGCTCTGGAGACGATGCTGAGACTGGCGACCTGCTCCCTGACGACCCTGACGAGTCGCGGGTTGGCATGACCGTGGCTGACCGCCGAGTACGCACTCATCATGTCGAGGTATTTGTTGCCTTGGTCGTCCCAGACGAAGACGCCTTCGCCACGGGTCAGCACGACCGGCAGCGGCAGATAATTGCGCGCGCAGTAGCGGTCTTCGAGTTCGATTCGGGAATTCATGAAGTTCCAGTCAAGTTGCCGGCAATTTTCGATCCGGATTTGCCGATACATCACATAAGGTCATAATTTTACAGTAATAAAGGTCGCGCAGGCCAGCAGCGTCGAAGCACCGAGACGGCGTGGGGGCGAGGTGGGCCGCGATAGACAGGCAGGAGCGAAGGAGGGCCGATTGTGAAACAGGGGACAGACACGGGGTCGTGCCCGCCCAAGCGGTGGACAGGGCCGCAACCTGTGGCTGCCACGATCTCGCTGGCCGGAGCAACACCATATCCGGCTACGGAAATCGTCGATGCGTCCGTCGGCTGAGAACATCTTTCTCGAAGGACCCGCAGGAAAGCTCGAAGCGCTGCTCGAGTCGCAGCGCGGCCCGGCGCCGGTCGCGACCGCCGTGGTGTGTCATCCGCATCCGGCGCATGGCGGAACGATGCAAAACAAGGTCGTGCACACGCTGGGCCGGGCGTTCGTCGGTCAGGGGTTCAACGTCTTGCGTTTCAATTTTCGCGGCACCGGCTCGAGTGATGGCGAGTACGACGAAGGCCGCGGCGAGTTGCTGGACGCGCTCGCGGCCGCACACTGGATGCGGAATCGCGAGCCGGCATTGCCGTTGTGGCTTGCGGGATTCTCTTTCGGGGGGATGATAGCCATTCGCGCATCGATCGAGGCGCAGCCCGACGGACTTGTCAGCGTCGCGCCGGCGGTTTCACGGTTCGCCGATAACCTGGCGTCCCAACCGGGCTGTCCGTGGCTAATAGCGCAGGGCGATCAGGACGAGCTTGTCGACATCGATGATACCGTGGAATGGATCAACCGGCTCGACCCGGGTCCGGAACTAAGCGTCTTTCCGGACACGACGCACTTCTTCCATGGCAAACTCGTGCTGCTGAGACAGGCGGTGCAAGACTTTGTTGCGGCTAATTCGTAAAAAACTCTCGCGTGAACCGAACTTCCGACGCCTCTGATGAGCCTTCCGGTTTAATGCTGATGTTGAATACGAGCGTCTCCCGGTTTGCGATCCCGGTCTCGCCGATATAGTAAATCGCTTCCTGCTCCTGAATCTTCCGCATCGTGACATTCTTGAGCTGACCCGCAAGGTTCACCGTCCTGACCTGGATGTCGGCCTCTGCGGCCGTGCTGGTGTCTTTGCTGATAATACTGACGTTCAACATCGCCCGGTTCTTGCTACGCACGATTCCGTATGCACGGGCGACTTCGGGCGGCAAATGATCGGTCGACTGTGCGCTGAAATGCACGATGTGGTCGCCGATATCGGCGTCCGAGGCCGCGGCCGGTTGTGCCTGCGGCACGGTCTGATCTTGCCCCGGGCCCCCGCAGCCGGAAATCAAAAATGGGATTGACAGAGCGACCAGTGTCTTAACGAAATTCATACGACGCGTCTCCCCGGTTCTTCTCTGAGCCACTATAAACCATTGTCGCCGGCCGTGCGCCCGGCCCCTCAGATGTGAATAGGCTTGAGCGTCTGCAGGAATATGACACCCGCCTGAAGCAGGATAATCGCGAATATCGGAGAAATATCGAGGCCACCGATCGGCGGAACGATTCGTCGAAACGGGCGAAGAACGGGCTCCGCGAGCGTGGTCAGGAGCGCAGTTGCGTAGTTATATGTATGGGGTGCAACCCAGCTCAGCACGATTTTGATCAGTATCACAAAGAAAAATAGGTTCAGGCTCAGAATCGCGAGCTCGATCAGTGTCGTTACCATAACCGGCAGCGTGTCCACTATGCGACCGCTGAGGGTAAGCAACACGAGGAGGGTCACGAACTGAATGACATAGGCGACCAGAATCGTGGATGTGTCGAGGCGCCCAATCGAGGGTACGAAACGCCGAACGGGAACGACCAGCGGTGACGTTATGCGCAGGATTCCCTGGGCAAGCGGGTTGCGAAAATCGGCGCGCAGCATCGGTAGCCAGAACCGCAACAGCAACACCAGCAGGTAAAGCTGCGCAAGCGTTTTGATAATGAAGTACAGGGCTTGTTGCATTGTCTAGCCGGAATTGGCGTCGTCAGCCAGGGCCGATGCACGGTCTCGCGCGGCCTTGATCGCTTCGGCAAAGATACCACGAACATCTGCGGCGTCGAGACACTCGAACGCGGCCGTCGTCGTGCCGCCCGGCGATCTCACACGCTCGATCAGCTTTTGCATCGACTCCGTCTCGGCCGAAGCCAGGGCTGTCGCGCCGCGTGCGGTTTCGACGGCCAGGGTCCTCGCAGTTTCCGGTTCGATACCGAAGCTGACGGCCGATTCGATCATTACGTCGATCAGCAAATAGCAGTATGCGGGCCCCGTGCCGGAAACGGCAGTGACGGCGTCCATCATTGATTCGCTTTCGAGCCAGACGACCTGGCCGACGGCCGACATGACATTCTCGGCGAGTTCGCGGCTGGCAGCGTCAGCCAGCTGATTGGCAAAAAGTGCCGAGATGCCCTGGTCTATCAGGGCCGGCTGGTTGGGCATCACCCTGACGATGCGCATTCCGCCGCCAAGCCAATCATCGATGTCGTCGATGCGCGGCCCGGCGGCTATGGAAATGATCAGGGGTTTGTGTTCCTGCACGACTGACGCCAGATTCCGGCAGACGCCTTTCAGGATCTGCGGCTTGACCGCGAACAGGAGCGTTTCCGCCTTTCCGGCAATCAGGGAATTGTCCTCGCTGACCATTGTGCCGTAGAGCTCATCGCGCAATAGTTCACACTGTTCGGGCCTGGGCTCGGCGATCAGGATGTCCGTGGCGTGCATGCCGCCGCGCAGCAGGCCGCCCGCAATGGCGCGCGCCATGTTGCCGCCGCCGATAAGTCCTATTTTTTCATTGATCATTTCTAGTCCCTGCCACCGAAGAGCGCCGTCCCTATACGAACAATCGTGGCCCCTTCGTGAATCGCCGCCCGGTAGTCCGCTGTCATTCCCATTGAGAGGGTATCAGTATCGATCCCGGATTCCCGCAGCGAATCCGCGAGTGCGCGCATTCTCGCGAACGGCTCACGCTGTTGCTCGAAGCCGTGTCGGATGGCGGGAATGCACATCAGACCACGGAGCTTCAGGCGCGGCAGCGCATGGACGGTCCTTGCCAGACCGGGCAACTCGCTGGTTGATACGCCGGCCTTGGTTTCGTCGTCGTCGATATTCACCTGGATGCACACATTGAGGTCTTCGGCATAGCGGGGCCGCTGCCGGCTCAGTCGCTCGGCGATCTTCACCCGATCGATCGTGTGGACCCATTGAAAGCGCTCGGCTACCGGCCTGGTCTTGTTGGTCTGGAGGTGACCGATAAAATGCCAGACCAGATCGTCGCGCCCCGAGTCATCCATTTTATTCAATCCTTCCTGGACGAAATTCTCCCCGAAGTCGCGCTGGCCGGCCGCGGCGGCTTTCAGCACCAGTTCCACCGGTTTTTTCTTGCTGACTGCCAACAGTCGGATTTCCCCGGCCCGGCGTCCGGCATCGGCGGCAGCTTTGGCCAGCAAATCTTGGATTTTTCGAAAGTTTTCCGTGACTCTTATCACGTTTTGCTCCGGGTGCTTCGTTATACTAGGCAGCCTGTCTGGGCCGAGTTATGGTAAGTCCGGCAGCTTCGAAGAGGTAGAAATATGGCCGTCGACGTAGCCCAACTATTGTCGTTCACGGTAAAGAACAACGCATCCGACCTGCACCTTTCCGGCGGAGTTCCGCCCATGATTCGCGTCGATGGGGACATCAAGCGAATCAACATGCCGGCACTGACCCACAAGGACGTCAATAGCATGGTGTACGACATCATGAATGACAAGCAGCGCAAGGACTACGAAGAGTTTCTGGAGACCGACTTCTCCTTCGAGATCCCCAAACTGGCCCGGTTTCGGGTCAATGCCTACAACCAGAACCGGGGCTCGGCCGCTGTTTTCCGGACCATTCCATCGGACATCCTGACCCTGGACGACCTGGGCGCGCCGGCGATATTCAAGGATATTTCCATGCACCCGCGAGGCATCGTGCTGGTGACCGGTCCGACCGGTTCCGGCAAGTCGACGACACTCGCGGCAATGGTGGATTACATCAACGACAACAAGCCCGATCACATTCTGACGATCGAGGATCCGATCGAGTTTGTTCACGAGAGCAAGAAATCTCTCGTCAACCAGCGTGAGGTTCACCGGGACACGCTGGGGTTCAACGAGGCGTTACGATCGGCGCTGCGCGAAGATCCCGACGTGATCCTCGTCGGCGAGCTTCGCGATCTCGAAACGATACGTCTGGCGTTGACCGCGGCGGAAACCGGACACCTCGTTTTCGGCACGCTGCACACAAGCTCCGCTGCCAAGACCATCGACCGCATCGTCGATGTTTTTCCGGCCGCGGAAAAAGAGATGGTGCGCGCGATGCTCTCTGAGTCCCTGCGGTCCGTTATCTCGCAGACGTTGTTGAAGAAGATCGGCGGTGGACGAATTGCCGCGCACGAGATCATGATTGGCACGCCGGCGATCAGAAACCTCATTCGCGAGGGCAAGATTGCGCAGATGTATTCGGCGATTCAGACCGGTCATGGCCAGGGCATGCAGACGCTCGACCAGAACCTTGCGGAACTGATGGCGAAGGGCCTGATCAACAAGGAAGAGGCGCGATACCGCGCGGTCAACAAGGAAAATTTCTAGAGGTACGTACTCTTGCAAGGCGATATTGACGAATTCAGAGCCACCCGGATGGTTCAAGACAAGGCACAGTCCCCAGAGAATCGCATGGTCCTTTTCAAGGTCTGCAACGCCGTGTTGGATCATCCGGGTGGCTCCCTGTGGGCGAGCCGTGAAGCAGTCGTCCGCTGTGTTGCGCCTCTTGGCAAGGGCATGCCATTCCCGGCGAGGCGCGCCTCGCGGTCAACTGCTTCACAGCTCGCTGAACTCATCAATATCGCCTTGCAGGAGCACTAGGGAATGGAACGCGAACAAGCGGTAAGGCTGACGCAGAACCTGCTGCGTAAGATGGTAGAGAAGGAAGGCTCGGATCTATTCATCACCTGCGGGTTCCCGCCGGCGATCAAGGTAGACGGCACGATCCACAAGGCGACCGACACGCCGCTTTCCGAGGATCAGTCGGCAATGATGGTGCGCTCCATCATGAACGATAAGCAGATCAAGGAATTCGACGCAACCAAGGAATGTAACTTTGCGATCGCGCCGCAGGGAATCGGTCGGTTTCGCGTCAGCGCATTCATCCAGCAGGGCATGATCGGTGCGGTGCTTAGAACCATTACGACCGAGATTCCGACGCTTCACGACTTGGAACTGCCACCCATTCTCAAAGACGTCGTGATGAACAAGCGTGGGCTCTGTATCGTGGTCGGCGGCACCGGTTCCGGCAAGTCGACAACGCTTGCAGCGATGATCGGGCACCGAAACGAAAACTCGAAAGGTCATATCGTTTCGATCGAAGACCCGGTGGAATATGTACATCCACACAGGGGCTGCGTCATTACGCAACGCGAGGTAGGTGTCGATACCGACTCCTGGCATGCGGCGCTGAAGAACACCTTGCGCCAGGCGCCCGACGTGATACTGATCGGCGAGATCCGCGATCGTGATACGATGGAATACGGCATTCAGTTTTCGGAAACGGGCCACCTCTGCCTGGCAACGCTTCATGCGAACAGCGCGAACCAGGCGCTCGATAGGATCATCAACTTCTTTCCCGAAGAACGGCGTGCGCAGCTTCTGATGGACCTGTCCCTGAATACGAAAGCGTTCGTCTCGCAGCGGCTCATACCACGCGAAAGCGGCATTGGCCGTGTCGCCGCAATGGAAATCATGCTCAACTCTCCGTTGATCGCCGACCTGATATTCAAGGGCGAGGTCGGCCAGATAAAGCAAATCATGGCGAAGTCGACTCGTCTCGGCATGCAGACCTTCGACCAGGCCCTGTTCTTCCTTTATGAGGACGGCACCATCTCATACGAGGAGGCCATGAGAAACGCCGACTCGAAGAACGAGCTGCGTCTCAGGATCAAACTCGAGAGTAAGCGCGAAAGCTCTCTGACCGAGCAGCAGTCGGAGAGCCTCAAGATCATGGAAGAAGACACTGCTCGGCGGTTCTGAGCATATCAAACGGATTTTTGGCACTAATTCATGAACGTAAAACCGCTCTTTAAGCTCATGGTAGAGAAAAAGGCGTCTGACCTTTTTTTCGCACCGTTTGCTCCGGCCAAAATCAAGATCGACGGCAAGATCATGCCGGTAAACCAGCTCGAGATGACGCCGAAAATGGTCAAACAGGCAGCGATCGAACTGATGGATGAAGACCTCCTGGACGCATTTACCCGCGAGCTCGAGGTCGACTTTGCAATTTCGGAGCCCGGGCTTGGGCGTTTCCGAGTCAACGTATTCCATCAGCGCGGCAACGTTGCGATGGTCCTCCGCTACATTACGGCCGAGATGCCGAGGCTGGACGAACTGGGCATGCCGGAGCAACTGAAAGAGCTGGTCATGCTGAAACGCGGACTGGTTCTGATGGTGGGCGCCGCCGGTTGCGGCAAGTCAACGACACTGGCTGCGATGGTCAACCATCGCAACGAAAAGACTTCATCACATATCATCACGGTCGAAGACCCGATCGAATTCCTGCACCCCAACAAGCAATCGATCGTCAATCAGCGGGAAGTCGGGCTCGACACGAAGACTTACGGACGTGCCCTGAAGAGCGCGATGCGTGCTGCGCCGGACGTCATTCAGATAGGCGAGGTCCGCGACCGCGAATCGATGCAGGCCGCCATCGACATGGCCGGTACCGGACACCTGGTACTGGCAACGCTGCACTCGAATAACGCGCCCGAAACCCTCGACCGAATCATCAACATGTTTCCCCAGGAGCAGCATGCCCAGATTTTCATGGATCTCGGCCACTATCTCCGCGGCATCATCTCGCAGCGGCTCGTGCGCGCAAGAACCGGCAAGCGTGTCGCGGCGGTCGAACTGATGTTGAACACACCGCACATCAAGGACCTGATCCTCAAGGGCGATATTTCCGAAGTCAAGGAAGCGCTCAAAGACAGCGGCGAGAGGGGCATGCAGAACTTCGACGATGCGCTGTTGGGCCTTTACAAGGCTGGCACGATCACGCTCGAAGAGGCGATGATACACGCCGATTCCCGCTCCAACCTCGAAGCCAAAGTCAATTTCGGCGGCTGAATCACGATCTATTTATCGGGTTGGGCGGGCGTCAGGGAATCGATTCTGGATATCATCTCGGTGACTCGCCGCACATTCGCGTAACGGTCGACGATCAGGATCGTGTTCGACATCGGATAGGCAGCCATATGCCCGGCCTGTGGCAGAAGTGGTCGCATTATCGGTATGAGCGTGGGCGCGTGCGCGTTCTCGAGTTTGATGATGCGTGTTACCCATTCTTCACCATCTGTCGATGGGTCATCATCGAAAAGAACGGGCAGCGGATACTGGCGAACCATTCCGACCGGAACGACGTTGACGACATCGTCGATGGCGACGCCGGCAAGCCCGTTGTTCCGCAGGATCTGCAATAAGGACGAATAGGAAACGTCCTTCGGCCTGGGCTGACCGACTACGACACTAGGTCGTACCCGATGGTCGACCAGGAATTTCTTGCCGGACTTTTTGCTTACGGACTCGAGAATTTCGGCGAGCGGTGTCTTGGGCATTGACGCCTTGGCCGCGTGATCGTGTGACTCGGGCTTGTCCGGGTTCCCGGCCGAAACAACGGGTGAAGCAATCAGGAAGAAGGCGAATACCAGGCCAGACGTGCACTTGTTGATCATGAGTATATCTCCCCGTGTGTCTGTACAGTCGCAGCAAATATAATTGGATGGTCAGTGCATACTAAACGCATTCCACTGTCGACCAGGGTTAGAATGGTTGTCGCTTTCGAATCGAGGGCGCTTTCCGACCGTCGATGATAGCAGTAGACTTAAGGTGCCCGGCACCTATCGGAACACGACCAGTAGCGACTTAAGGTGCCCGGCACCTATCGGAACACGACCAGTAGGATATGAAATTATTCTGGAGTCCGAGGACCCGTGCGGCTCGAGCAGTCTGGATGCTCGAGGAAGCCGGCGTGCCGTATGAGCGCGTATTGGTGGATATCCGCAGTCCGGACCGCGATGACGATTCGGAATTCGTAGCTGCCAGCCCGATGGGTAAGGTGCCGGCGCTCGTCGACGGCGATGTTCGTATGTCCGAATCAGCGGCGATCTGTCTTTACATCGCCGACAAATACAGGGACAACGAATTGTCTCCACATATCGATGATCCGGACAGGGGGAGGTTTCTCTACTGGATGGTCTTTACGCCAGGCGTCATCGAACCTGCCATGGCCGACAAGTTTCGAGGACTGGAGACCAACCGCTTTCAGAGCGGCTGGGGAGACTTCGATCTGATGATCGAGACGCTCGAGAATGGCTTACAGGAGGGGGCCTGGCTACTCGGCGAACAGTTTTCGGCGGCTGATGTGATGGTCGGGTCGAGCGCCGTGTTCATGATTCAATTCGATATGTTGCCCGATTCGAAGGTCATCGAAGACTATGCAGCCCGCTGTCTGGGCAGGCCTGCATATCAGCGGGCGCTGGCGGGCGAAGAAGACTGAGTTGCCCGGCACCTTTGGTCGAATAGTCAAATTAGTCGGTGCCCGGCACCTTTGGTTGGTCGAATAGTCAAATTAGTCGGTGCCCGGCACCTTTGGAAATACGGTTGCCGCGTCGAACACCGGGCCGTCGACGCAGACGCGTTTCATCGACGGGCCTTCCGGTGCTTGTACGAGTACGGCGCAGCCGGCGCAGCCACCGACGGCGCAGGCCATGAATTCCTCGAGCGATACCTGGCAGGGGATACCATATTGGTGCGCCAGGCTTGCAACCGTTTTCAGCATCGCCGTGGGGCCGCATGCAAAGATCGCCGTCTCCCGAATTTCAACCGGCGACCGGGATGCGAGGTACTTTTCGCAGAGTTCGGTTACGAACCCACGGTGACAACCGTCGAATTCCGAAAAGCTCGCCAGCCTGCTGGGAACTTGCCATCGCTCGAGTAGTGGCATCGCGCTCGAGGTCTCGGCTTCGAGCCAGTTGCAGGCAATCCCCGATCGCTGTAGTTCGAACGGAAACGGAATTTCGGAACCCATGAGGACCAGGGGGCTCCAATCGTTCTTGTCGTTGGCGAGATGCTCTGCGAGAAAGATCATCGGCGGTATTCCGACGCCGCCGCCCATTAGTAATGTGTTGGGCCGCTGCGGATCGGGTTCGAACGGGTGCCCGATCGGTCCGATCAGGCTCGGTTTGTCTCCGACTTTCTTGGCCGCCAACAGCGCCAGGCCTTCGCCGACCACCTTGAACAGGAGATCGATCCAGCCTTCACTGCCGTGAGCGCGCATGATCGACAGCGGCCGGCGCATCGGCAATTCTGTATCGCATTGAATGTGGACGAAACTTCCGGGTCTCGCATGGCGCGCGGTGAGCGGTGCCGACAGGCGGACGATATATTGCTTGCCGGGGAAAGCTGATACCTTCAGGACTTCGCCGTCTTCGACAAAGAGCGTAGCGCGGTTTTCATGAGCCGGGGTCAGAGCGATTGCCGTTTCCGTCACGATGTTCCCGGCGTATTCGTGACACTTGTAAGAATGGCCATGCGAATCGCGACGCCATTGGTCACCTGCTCTGTAATGACCGATTGTGCGCTGTCGGCCAGGCTCGATTCGATTTCGATACCGCGGTTCATCGGGCCGGGATGCATGACGATGGCGTCAGGCCGCGCGAGTTTCATTCGTTCGTGACTGATGCCGTAATTGGCGAAGTACTCGTCGATGCCGGGAATACCGTCGAGACTGCCGATACGCTCACGCTGAATTCTGAGCGCCATGACGACGTCTGCACCACGGAGACCTTCATCGAGTTTGTGCAAAATCCTCGCGCCGGGCACGTCTGCCGGATCCGGGGCCAGGCCTTCGGGCGATACCATGCGAAGCTCACCGACACCCATTGTTCTGAGACCCTCGGCCGCCGAGCGCGCGACCCGTGAATGCGCGATATCGCCGACAATCACCACCGTGAGGTCTTCGAAGTTCGGCTTGTGCCGGCGTATAGTCAGGAGGTCGAGCAAGCCCTGCGTCGGGTGCGACACCTCGGCCTCGCCCGCGTTCAGTATGCTGACGTGATCCTGTACGTTACGCGCAATATAGGCGGGTACGCCTGCACTGGCATCGCGTACGACGAAAACATCGACCTGCATCGCCTGCAGCGTATAGATGGTATCGAGGATGCTTTCGCCCTTCTTGCGTGAGGAGGTATTGACGTCGAGATTGAGGACATCCGCACCAAGGCGCTTGGCGGCCAGATCGAAGGATGCCCGGGTCCGGGTGCTGGGTTCGTAGAAGAGATTGGCGACCGTGCGTCCGTCGAGGGCCTGGTTCCTGGCAGCGGGATGCCCGGGCCGGCTCAGGAATGCCTCGGCCTCGTCGAGAATCCGGCGGACATGCTCCCTACCCAGGCCCTTGAGGGTCAGTAGGTGCCGCAGCCGGCCATCGGGAGAGATCTGCAGGTCGGAATCGTCGATGACGCTGGGTGTCTCAAACAGTTCAGTGACCTTCATCGCGACGCAATTCTAATGGTTGGGGCACAAGGGTTCACCTGTCTCTCCGCAGCCATCGCCCTGCGATAAGGGCAGCGGCGACGCTGTCGACTGCCTCTTTGCGGAGTTTGCCGCGCAAGCCCGCTGCGCGCTCCGACTTGAGCAGCTCCCCGGCTTCGAGCGAGGAATAGCGCTCATCGACCGTGCCGACAGGCAGTTCGAAGCGCGCAAGCTCCCGGACAAATGCCCTTATGTGCCCGGCCAGGCCGGATTCCGATCCATCGTCGTGCTTAGGGATACCGACGATCAGCCTGGACGGTCGCCACTCGTCGATGATGTTGCCGATCGCCCGCCAGTCGGGGCCCGCATGGCCATTCCTTACTGCCGCCAGGGGATTGGCGGAAGCCGTCACGTCCTGGCCCACGGCAACACCAATTCGGCGAAGCCCGAAATCGAAAGCAACGATTGTTTCAGGAAGATGTGGGTCAGGCGTGCCCGGCATCAGGTGACATGCGGCTGATATCTATCCCCAGGGACTCCGCCGCGTGAGTCCAGCGATCGGCAAAGGGAATATCGAAGACTATTTCGGGGCTTGCCGGTACATTCAGCCAGGTGTTGGCCAACATCTCCGCTTCGAGCTGACCCGGCTCCCATCCGGCGTAGCCAAGGGCGACCAGCGTCTTGTCGGGACCCGTGCCGGCCGCGAGCGAATCGAGTACATCACGCGACAGCGTGAGCTGAATATCCGCGGAAACGGACATGGAACTCTCGAATTCGGCGCCGGGATTATGCAGCACAAAGCCGCGTTCCCGGGCCACGGGCCCGCCGTTTAATACCGGCCGGCCGGCCGCGGCCGCATCTGCTTCCTCGAGTGACAGCTGTTCGAACAGTCCGCCGAGATTCAGATTCAGGGGCCGATTGATAATGATCCCCAGGGCGCCCTCGTCATTATGTTCACAAATGAGCGTAACGGTGCTGTTGAAATTCGGGTCAGGCATGCCTGGCATGGCGATTAACAGCTGATTATTCAGTGCGTCTTCGAAATCCATAGCTACAGTATCTGCCTTGCCGTAGCCATAGACAACTGCAATTAACGATTGTCAGTTGACCCTTGCGGTCGAGGACACACCGATTTCCCTGAATTGCCATTTATACGCGAAGCGGAGCTGGTCGTAATCCGCGCGGATGGACTCGGGAATTGGATCGAAAGGCGCTACGCGGCGCAGTATGTTCAGTGCGGCCTGGTCGATGAGCTTGGAGCCGGACGACTGCCGGACGATGACCTCGGCAAGCTGACCCGAGGCGTTGATCGTGACTTCGAGTGTCGGGCTGCCCGTCATCCCCTGCGTGATGCCCTTTTCGGGAAAGTATCTCACGCCGACCGTTTCGATTTTCGTTTTCCATCGCTCGAGGTAGCCTGCGACATTGGACTCCTTGGTATCGACGCTCGTGACCAGTTGCCGCAAGTTCTGTTCATGTATAAGGAGATTGGCCTGGTCCTCGCGTGGTAGTGGCAGTGTTTGCAGGATGCCCGACTCCAGCGCGATCGCCGCGGATTCATCGAGAGAAGGATCGTCGCGCGGCTTGTCGAGGACGATCATGTCGTTGTCCATGCGAGTGGTGAGGACCTGGTCTGCCGTCTCCTGCCGCGTCGTTGACTCTGTCAGACTGTCACCGTCCTCGATGCCTGTATTGTCGATCGGCATATTGCTCTGCAGCGGCGCGCTGGGGCGAACCTCTTCCCGGGTGTTACCGCCGCCTTTCTGGCTTGCCTGTGCAAGGTATTCGGCTTGATCGGGCCGGTCTATCGTCTGGTCGGGATCGGCCACGA
>JBHIDG010000028.1:0-15371 GCA_046760025.1 Woeseia sp.
GGCGATGTTGTAGGCATAGGCCCAGAAGAAGTTGAGCCGGATCGTTCGCAGCGTTTTTTTCGCCAGGGCAACAGCATTGACGATACCGCGCAGATCGCCGGACATCAGGATCACTTCTCCCACTTCTATGGCGATGTCCGTGCCGGTACCGATAGCGACGCCGACATCGGCCTGTGCCAACGCCGGGGCATCGTTGATACCGTCACCGACAAAAGCCACTTTACTGTTCGCGTCCTGCAGGCGTTTGACCTCCGCGGCCTTCTGGTCCGGCAGCACCTCGGCGAGCACACGGTCGATGCCGGCCTGCGCGGCTATCGCGTGGGCCGTGCGCCGGTTATCGCCGGTCAACATGGCGACACCCATACCCGCCTCCCGCAGGGCGCGCATCGCCGCGACACTGCCCTCCTTCAAGGGATCTGCCACTGCCAGGACAGCCGCCAGTTTGCCGTCGACCGCGGCGTAGATCGGCGTCTTGGCTGCATCGGCTAACTGCTCGGCCAGGTCCCGGACCGGCTCCAGATCGAGGCCCAGTTCGCGCATGTACCGGTCAGCGCCGACCTCAATCTTGCGCCCGGCGACCCGGGCTTTCAGGCCGTACCCCGGTTCCGCCCGAAAGCCGACGGCTTTTTTCCATTCGACACCCCGCGCCCGGGCGCCGGCGACGATTGCCGCTGCAATAGGATGCTCGCTTTGATCCTCCACCGAGGCGATCAGCGCCAACAGTTCGTTCTCGGAAAAGTCGATGGCATGCAAATCGGTGAGTTCGGGCCTTCCCTTGGTCAGTGTGCCGGTCTTGTCCAGTACAACCGTGTCCACCCGCGCGAGTAGCTCCAACGCGGTGCCCCGCCGGAACAGCGTTCCCATTTCGGCACCCTTGCCGGTTCCGACCATGATGGCTGTGGGTGTCGCCAGGCCCATGGCGCAGGGGCACGCGATCACGAGAACGCTGACCGCGGAAACGAAGGCGTAGTTCATTGCCGGACTGGGACCGATAGTGAGCCAGATTCCAAACGTCAGGACGGCAAGCGCAATCACCACCGGCACGAAGATCCCCGCAATGCGATCGGCAAGCTGTTGAATCGGCGGTTTGCTGGCCTGGGCCTCATTGACCATGCGCACGATCTGGGCGAGCACCGTCTCATCGCCTACGCGCTCGGCCAGGAAGGTGAACGCGCCGGTCTTATTGACCGTGCCGCCTACCACTTCGGCCCCGGGACTTTTCTCGACCGGCGCCGGCTCGCCCGAGATCATCGATTCGTCTACAAAGCTGGCGCCCTCGGTCACCTTGCCGTCCACCGGGACACGTTCTCCGGGACGCACCACCACGAGATCGCCCGGCACGACCTGCTCAACGGGAACCTCCATGAGTTCCCCGTCGCGCGTGACCCGGGCGGTTTTCGACTGTAGCTGCATCAGCTTCCTGATGGCGGCGGATGTCCGGCCCTTCGCCCTGGCCTCGAAGTATTTACCCAGCAGGATGAGGGTGACGATGACCGCAGCGGCCTCGAAATAAACGTTGGCCGTGCCGGCTGGAAAGATACCGGGCATCAGAATGGCCAACAGCGAATAGCCGTAAGCGGCCGATACGCCCATCATTACCAGCGTGCTCATGCCGGGACTGAGATGACGCAGCTCCGCCCACCCCTGGCTGTAAAAACGCCGCCCGGCAACGAACAGCACGGGGGTGGTCAGGGCCAGCTCCAACCAATGCCATGCCGGCGCCGGCAGGAGACTATTCATTGCTGCACGCACTGCCGGGACGAACAAAGGCAGCATGGCAATCGAGACAATGGGAAATGTCAGCGCCGCAGCAAGATACAGGTTTTTACGCAGCGCCATCAATTCCGCGTTACCTGCAAACTGTTCGCCGCGCATCGACGCGTCGAGATCTTCAGGCTCGTAGCCGGCATCCTCGATAGCGCCGCTGATGTCGTGCGCCGATATCACGTCGGGCAGATATTCGATGCTCGCTCGCTCGGTCGCCAGGTTGACGCTTGCGGAAAGCACGCCGGGCAGCTCCCGCACAGCCCGCTCCACCCGGGAAACACAGGAAGCGCATGTCATACCGGTCACTCGCAACCCCAGCTTGCTGCGCACGGGTTCGTAGCCGGCGTCGTTGACTGCATCGAGCAATGCGCCCATGTCGATACCGTTGGATCCATAGACGACCGTCGCTTTTTCAGTCGCGAAATTGACGACCGCCCGCTCGACACCCGGTTGTTGCTGAAGCGTACGCTCCACCCGGGCGACACATGTCGCACAGGTCATTCCCTGGACGCCGAATTGAATCTCTTTGCTCATTCCACTCCATCCATTTCGGGTATCAGCGAGCACCACGCGTTCCCTGAAGATTGCTGCGGCATCTCGCAGACGATACTCAGCGATACTTGAGCACCTCCATCAGCTCGGCGACTATCTGGTCGGTGTCGCCGCGACCCGCGGCTGTCACGACGTGGTCCCTGAGATGACTGCGAAGCACCAGCCCGCCGACTTTGTCCACGGCGCCCTGGACGGCTTTGATCTGTTTCAGGACATCGACGCAGTAAATAGATTCGTCTTCCAGCATCCGGAGTATCCCTTCGATGTGGCCCTTGATGGACAACAGCCGGCGCCGCGCCGGCTCCCGCGTTCCCGCGTCCAGATGCAACGCGTTTGCGCGATGCTCATTCACTTCGCCACCTCTGCCTGGTAACCCTCTGCGGCGACGGCGGCGATGAGGGAGCCGACATCCGGTCGTCCTTCGACAAGCGCTTGCTCGATCTCACGGTCCACGATCATCACACGCTCCACACCCTGGACCGCCGCCAGGGCCTTGTGCACGGCCTGCTCGCAGTGATCACAGGTCATACCGGTAATCTTTAACCGAATCATGTGTGTTTCTCCTGATACATCCCACCCCCCGTGGGGTGGGGTAATCAATGTAAGGCTTGTCAAAAGACTTGTCAAATCACCGAAGTGCAAAGCCCGGCCGGGTCTTGCTCTGCGACCAGTGCAACCCGGCAGACGGCACTGCCATCGCGCATGTGGACTTGCGGCAGGGGCACTTGTCAGCCAATTCACGTTTCGTTACCGGCCGCTCAATCATACGGAAGTGGAAAAACCGCAGGTATTGCAAATAAGCAAAACGTATTTGTGAGCAAGTTGCTCGGTGCTCTACTCGTGTTGTTGTTTGACATATATCGGGTTCGTATTTTCCACGAGTTCGTGTGGTCGCGTCGTATGTTATAAATTCAGCATGACCAGTCGAATTGCACAATCCGCACTGTGGGCTCTGGTAGCAGCACTGTCGATGTGGCCGGCGGCCCCGGTCTCCGCCGAGGATGCATCCCTGACTGTGATGGAATCCGGCCCGGCGGTGCAGGAGCAGTCGGATGCCAAGTCATCGGCCGACGAGCCCTGTGCTTTGCCGGATTGTGCTGCGTACTCTGATTGTCCAACCAACGTGTCAATGTCGGATTGCAGCATGTCCGGGCATGCATGCCCGATATGCGGCGTGAACGTCGTGATGCATCGTATTGACGAGCGCCGGTTTCACCCAAGCACGGCCAGTTCGTTCCAGGACCCGCTAAGACTGATCTTCAAATATCGCCCGGCCGGTATCTTCCACCCCCCTCGATCGTTCTGACAATTATCACCGGCGGCGCCGGCCCGTAGGCCGGGCTGCCCGTATCCGAACAGACATCGGTTACCCAGAGCCGCAAGGCGAGGACTCCGCGTGAATCGAGATCGCGTCACGTCTCGAGAGGTCGAACGATGATTACTGTCAAGAAACACACTATGTTTGAGGGTGATTCGATCAGAAAACCAAGACAGGTTGGCGGCCCCCGGCCGATCAAGTTCCTGATGCCCTTCGCGATCCTTACCGTAATAGGAATCTTTCTCGGCATCGGGCTTACTCTTAATCCGCGCGAAGTACCCTCGCCTTTGATCGGGAGCCGGGTACCGGAATTTGCGCTACCGCCCGTTCAGGGTCGTGTCGAAGGGTTATCCACCAAAGACCTCGAAGGCGAGGTGTCGCTGGTTAATGTGTTCGCATCGTGGTGCACCGCGTGCCGGGATGAGCACCCGCTCCTCATGCAGCTGTACCGGAAAAGCGTCGTTCCTATTCACGGTCTCAATTACAAAGACCGCCCCGAAGACGCGGCTGCCTGGCTGGATGCGCTCGGCGATCCTTATACCCGCACCGGTGCGGACATTGACGGCCGGGTCGGCATTGACTGGGGTGTGTATGGAGTTCCGGAGACATACGTTGTCGACCGGCACGGACAAATCGCCTACAAATACATCGGCGCAATCGACACCAAGGCACTGAACGAGACCCTGCTGCCGCTGATCGACGGCTTGCGGGAGCAACCATGAGCAACATTGATCCGATCTCATGGGTCTGGGCGCCTATCATGGTCGGTAGCGTCGCAGGGGACAGATGATGCCCGCGGAACTTCTCGATCTGGCTTTGCCCGCGATTTTCCTGGCCGGGCTCGTATCATTCTTTTCCCCATGTGTATTGCCGCTGGTGCCGGCGTATGTCTCCTACATCACCGGGGAGTCGGTCGCCGATATGTCCGGTGAGCAGCCTATCTATGCGCGATTTCCCGCATTGGCGCTGAGTCTGTTTTTCGTGCTCGGATTTTCGGCAGTGTTTATTGCTCTGGGGGCGAGCGCCTCGATGCTGGGGCAATCGCTGCTCAAATACCGTTACGAGACCAACATCATTGGTGGCGCCATTATTATTGTCTTCGGCCTGTTCATGACCGGGTTGGTAAATGTGCCGCACCTGCATCGGGACACACGTTTTCACGTGAAGCTGGACGGTGGCGGACCGCTATCGACGTTTGTATTGGGACTGGCGTTCGGGTTCGGATGGACCCCGTGTATCGGTCCGGTTCTCGGCACGATACTTTCCGCCAGCGCAGTGGCGGCAACCCTGGATCAGGGAGTTGTCTTATTGGGTGTCTACGCCTCGGGACTGAGTCTGCCATTCCTGGCCGCCGCAGTGTTCGCAGGCAGGTTCCTTACCCGGCTCAAACGGCTGCGCCGTATGAGTAAGACACTGCACATCGTGGCCGGCGTGATCTTGATCGCGACCGGGCTCGCCATGATCACCGGCTATTTATCGGCATTCGGATTCTGGCTGCTGAATACCTTTCCGGTATTTTCCGCGGCCGGTTGAATGGTTCGTTTTTGTCTAAGCAGTTAAGTAAACATTAGGAGAAATACTCATGAAGATTTTCAAATTCTTGCCTGTTCTCGGGCTCGCGTTGTTGATTGCCGGCTGTGGTACCAATGCGGCGCAGAAAGAGACCATCATGCTTTACAAGTCCGCAACTTGCGGATGTTGCAAAGGGTGGAAGAATCACATGGCCAGCAAAGGCTACGACGTCAATGCCGTGAACATGGGAAACACAGACCTGAGCGCGATAAAGCGGAAATACGGCATTTTTCGCTCCCTGAGAAGTTGCCACACTGCGATAGTCGGCGACTATTTTATTGAGGGTCACATTCCGTCCAAGGTGGTGGACAGTTTACTCATCGAGAAACCGCCGATTGACGGTATTGCCATGGCCGGCATGCCTTCCGGGACGCCGGGGATGCCGGGGCCCAAGAATGAAACATGGAAAATCTATTCCTTCAAGAACGGCACGATATCCATGTACGAAAAGCTATGAGCGGGATGCCCACCTTACGTCATCCTGCGCTCGTGGCATCGTCTTCTTTCCTTGGATTGCCGGTGCTCGGTCTCTTTGTGTCGGCGCCGGCACATGCGCATTGTCCTCTTTGCACCGCAGGTGCCGGCCTCGCGGCTCTGGGCGCGGCCAAGTTGGGGGTCGGCCCTGTATCAATCGGTATATTCCTGGGCGCGTTTGCGGTCGCGCTCGGACTGTGGGTCGCACGATTCTTGAAAAAACAGTACCTGCCGAGACAGAAAGGGTTACTGGCAGTGTTCTCGTTTGCCACCACCATTTTCCCATTGCAGTCCGTCCTTGCCGATAACACCCCCTTGTATCTGCCGTTTTGGGGAGAATACGGAAAGACGTTTGTGATAAACCTTTTCGTCGCAGGCGCGGTTGTCGGCGGCGTACTGATACTTCTGTCGCCCTATCTCAGCAGAAAACTGGCACTGGCCAGGGGCGGTGAGATGTATCCCTTCCAGGGCATGCTTATTACGCTGGTGTTGCTCGTATCTGCATCAGCCATGATCGAGATCTTGGCATGAGCGATCCGGTCCTGGTGTTATTGGTAATCGCCGTGCTTTTTATCGGCTTGTTGATCATGAAAAGCGTGACCAAATGGAAATTTTGCGTGATATGTACCAGTGTGAGTGCGACGTGGATGGCGCTACTGGCATCGTATTGGCTCGGGATGTTCCATCAACCGGTGATAATCGCCGTGTTGATGGGGCAAAGCATTGTGGGCCTGTACTACCTTGTGGAAAACAGAACCAATGAGGGACTACACGTTTTTCGCCTGCCATTTCTGCTCACCCTGACGCTGGCCGGCTTTGTGGCACTCGGTGTCACCACCGATCTCGTATATGCCCTGAGCCTGCTTGCTGGATTATGGGTTGTTCTGTCTCTGTTGTATCTGTACAGGCAGAACCCGAGGACAAGGATCGTGGTCGACCGTATCATCGCGTGCTGCAAGGATTGGTGACTCGTTACGAGTGAGGTTAATCGCAATTAGCAGGCTGACGGGAAAAAGTTTTACACCGGCATTGGGCGATGAAAGGCTGACGCCGCTCTATGATTTGGCCATTGGGTTGCTCACCAGAGAACAGGTATGGCGCAGCCAGCTGGTGACGCAGATTGCACCAACACCCGGCGACCGCATACTCGATGTCGGCTGCGGCACAGGATCGCTGGCAATTTTGCTGAAAAGGCGCGCACCGAACGCCGAAATAATCGGACTCGATCCGGACCCCGGCGTTCTCGCCCGGGCGCGGGATAAGGCCCGTAATGAGGGCGTCACCATAGAGTTGCGCAATGGCTTCCTTAGCGATGACCTGGTGGAGCAATTGCGCCCTGTTACGAAAATTGTCTCGAGCCTCGTCTTGCAACAAACGCCATTGAAAGAGAAACGGCGGATTCTGGTAACTATGCATGCCATTCTCGAGCCAGGGGGTTCATTGCACATTGCCGACTACGGCCTGCAGCGCTCGAAGCTCATGCGGCTCTTGTTCCAACGAACCGTACAGGTGATCGATGGAGTTGAGGATACTCAGCCCAACGCGGATGGGGTCGTACCTGAGCTGATGACATTGGCCGGATTCGCTGAGGTTTCAGAGACTGAGGCCATACCGACCGTTACAGGATCGATATCTCTGTATCGGGCGCTACGTATCTGAGTTGACGTATCGGTTCGAATTGAGCCGGAGGCTGATGGCGCCATTTTCGCCAATTTTCTGCGTATCAAATAAAATTGAGGCATTGATGATGATCGTCTGTTCACGCCGGGGTTTCATCACCGTTATAGGGATCTGCCGTCGCTTACCATACAAATCCATCGATCATGTGAACTTAGGTCATTGTGATGGCTCAAAACAAATCACGCGCGAGTCGCTGGTCTGACGGTCCTGCTTTCAGAGAAACGGGCGGGGTTGGGCGATTAATAACAGGTTTAGCCATATATCACGACGACCGCTTGTAAGTTAGACATATTAGGTACGTACAAGTCACTATTATTTGTTCGGGGTTTTGCTGTATAAGTGGCACCGCATAATCAGACGAGTTACCAACTGGCGACATGAGCAATTCCGGCAGTCAACATAAACGAGGAACGTCCTGGGCGCGCAAGGCCTCGGGTCTGGTCCTCGTCGCCTGGCTCAATCTGGCCGTGCAACCCTGTGTCATGGCGATGGAGCTGGACAACGATCAGAACTGTCCGCATTGCCCGACGGAAGTCAGCCAGGACCAGCGTCAGGCCATGGATTGCAGCTACGTCGATAGCTACAACTACGATAGCCGAAACACCCAGCCGAAGCCCAACGATCTGCCACGGGATGCGCCGGTCATTGTCGACAACCTTGTCGCTCCAAGCGTATCCGAATTTCCGCCGAAGGTGTCTGTGAGCGCTGAACGAGCAGCGGCAGACCCGGGCGGACCACCACTAAACATCCTCTACTGCGTCTATCTGGATTAACGATCTCCACGCCGTAAACCGTTCATTTACCGGTTACTGACGAAGGAGGTTGTTTGATGTCGTTTTCTCGTGGGCCATTGCCCCACCCGCTACAAGCTAACACTATGACACGCCGTTCGTGCCTGCGGTGGCGAATCGGCGTAGTGATCGCCGGTGTGCTCATCGCGCTCGGTGCTGGCGCTCAGCAAAACATACCGCTCACACTGGCGGAGGCCGAGGATCTGGCGCTCGATAACGAACCGGGCCAGGCGGCGTTGCTGGCGCGCGCTGACGCGCTGGAAGAGCAATCCATCGCTGCCGGGCAATTGCCTGATCCGAAATTGCGGGTGGCGATGGCCAATTTCCCGCTCGAATCCGGCAGTTTCACGACCGAGGGGATGACACAGGCGCAGCTCGGTATTCGCCAGGCATTCCCACCCGGCAAGACGCGTTCCGTGAGCACCCGTCAGTTTCAGTCATTGGCGATGGCAATGACCAAGAGTGCGGATGGTCGGAGCCGTGACGTATTAACGGCAGTCCGTCAAGCCTGGCTCGAGACTTACTACTGGCACCGCGCCTACGAGATTACGACCGAATCGCGGCCGTTCTTCAGCGATCTGGCGACCGTGTCCCGCTCGCTCTATGCGGTCGGGCACAAGGACCAACAGGACGTATTGCGTGCCGAACTCGAGCTGAGTCGCCTCGACGACCGGATCATCGACATCAACAAACAATTGGCAGGCGCGCGCGCTGTGTTATCCGAATGGGTCGGAGGCAGGGCCTCCCGTCCGCTGGCGCAGAATCTGCCCAACTGGGAGCAGCTGCCGGCGTTGCAGGCGCTGCAGGCCGAGCTACTGACGCACCCGGCCCTGAAATCCGCCGACGCGCGAATAGATGCGCGCCAGGCGGGCGTCGACCTCGCCAAAGAACGCTTCAAACCGGGATGGGTGCTGGACCTGGGATATGCGTACAGGGATGGCTTCTTGCCGAACGGTGATCCGCGCTCGGATTTCGTCAGCCTCGCGGTCACCGTTGATTTGCCGCTGTTCCGGAAGAACCGCCAAGACCGCAGGCTCGCCGCTGCCTTGAGCGAACGCCTTGCTGCCAACGAGTCGCGGGAGGAACTGATGCGGCGCCTGTCCAGCCGACTGGAAGCCGAATACGCACGATGGCAGGACCTTACCCGCCGCATGGAGCTTTATGAGCGCTTGATCCTGACCCAGGCCGAAGACCAAGCCAAGGCGGCGCTCGCCGCCTACCAAAGTGACGCCGGCGACTTTGCCGACGTCATGCGTGGTTACATCGATGAACTCAATGCGCGGCTCAAACACATTCGTTTGCAGGTCGAGCGGGCGCAAAGCTTTGCCGTGCTCGCCAACCTAGGAGGCCTTCCGAGATGAACAAAACTGTATCAGCCGTATCGGTCGTCGCGGCAATTGTCGTTGGCATCGCCATCGGCCGCTGGTGGCTACCGGCTGAGGACGGTGTTGACGCCGTTGCCGCCGATGGAGACCGCAAGGTGCTTTACTGGAAAGCGCCGATGGATCCCAACTTCCGAAGCGACAAGCCCGGCAAGTCGCCGATGGGCATGGATCTGATTCCGGTGTACGCCGATGAGGCGGCCGCAGACGACCCGAGTGTCGTCGCAATTCACCCGAAAATCGTCAACAGCCTAGGCGTGCGCACCGCGCCAGTAGAACGCGGCGTATTAGCACGGCGCATCGAGACCGTAGGCTACGTAAGTTACGACGAGGACACACTGCATCAGATTAACACCCGCGTCGACGGCTGGATCGAGAAGCTTTCGATCAAGAGTACGGGTGATCCGGTGAAGCGCGGTCAGGTGCTGTTTGAGATGTATTCGCCGACATTGGTGAATGCCCAGGAAGAATATCTCGCGGCTCTCGAAAGTCGCAACACGATCCTTCACGGCGCTTCACGGGAACGCCTGGTAGCACTTGGCATGACTACGAGTGAGATCGACAGGCTGGACAAGGAACGCACAGTCAGGCAACGGACGCGCGTCGAGGCCGAAACCGACGGCTTTGTGGCGAACTTGGGCGTTCGCGAGGGCATCTACATCACGCCGGCAACAGAGGTAATGTCCATTGCCAGGCTAGACCGGGTGTGGCTGTTGGCCGAGGTGTTCGAACGCCAGGCAGCCTGGGTTCAACCGGGGCAACGGGCCGAGGTTGTACTCGACTATCTGCCGGGTGAACGCTGGCAAGGCTCCGTTGACTATGTGTACCCGGAGCTCGATCCGAAAACGCGCACCTTGAAAGTACGCCTGCGATTCGATAACGATGCGGAAATTCTGCGTCCGAATATGTTTGCCCGCGTGACCATCGACGGCGCGGGGACAGGCGATGTGGTGCATATCCCGCGCGAAGCGCTGATTCGAGGCGGCTCGGTGGACCGCGTAGTCCTTGCTTTGGGAGACGGCAAATTCCGCGCCCAGCCGGTGGCCCTCGGGGTCGAGGCCGGCGAACGTATCGAGATTCGTAGCGGAATCGCCGCAGGTGATACCGTAGTAACGTCGGGACAGTTTCTCATTGATTCCGAATCGAATATCGAATCGGCGCTCGCACGCATTAACGAAACCGAGCCGGAGCAGGCGCTCATGCGAGTGCGCGTGAATGCGGTTGTTGTTGACGCGGATCCTGTGCAGGGGCGAGTCACGCTTAAGCACGATGCCGTGCCGGCATGGTCATGGCCAGCCATGACCATAGGCTTTGACGTCTCGAACAAGAATCTCCTGACGGGCCTAGACACAGGGCAGTCGGTCGAGGTCGCCATCGAGAAACGGGCAGACGATCGATACGTTATAACCGACGTCAAACCGACACAATCTGCGCCGTCGGAGCATAATCCCAGGGAGAGTAAGGCGACCTCCGACACGGAACATGCCAGCCAGAGTTCGGGTCGGACGGCGCTGATTCACGAGATGGCCAAGGTGGAGTCCGACCAATGATCGAAGGACTCATTCGCTGGTCGATCGCCAATCGCTTCCTGGTTTTGCTCGCCACTGGTTTCCTCGTTGTCTGGGGTGTTATTGCCCTACGTCAAACACCGGTCGATGCGCTGCCGGATCTTTCCGACGTACAGGTCATCATCAAGACGTCGTTTCCGGGACAGGCACCGCAGGTGGTCGAAGACCAGGTCACTTATCCGCTGACCACCGCCATGCTCGCGGTCCCGAAGGCGGTCACCGTACGCGGTTACTCCTTTTTCGGTGACTCCTATGTCTACATCATCTTCGAAGATGACACGGATCTTTACTGGGCGCGGTCGAGAGTCCTCGAATACCTGAGCCAGGTAGCCGGTCAACTTCCGGACAATGCAAAGCCGGCGCTCGGCCCGGATGCAACCGGAGTGGGCTGGATTTTCGAATACGCGCTGGTGGACCGGACGGGACAGCACGATCTGTCGCAATTGCGCAGCCTCCAGGACTGGTTCCTGAAATACGAATTGCAAACGGTCCCCGGTGTGGCCGAAGTCACGACCATCGGCGGGATGGTGAAGCAGTATCAGGTGGTGGTGGACCCTGACAAGCTGCGCGCCTTCGGCATGACGCTGACCCGGGTGAAGCGAGCCATCCAGTCCGGCAACCAGGAGGCTGGTGGATCGGTGATCGAGATGGGCGAGGCCGAGTACATGGTGCGCGCCACAGGGTACCTGCAAAGCCTGGAAGACCTGGCCGACGTGCCATTGGGCGTCGACGCCAATGGCACACCGATCTTGCTGTCCGATATCGCCGAGCTTCGCCTCGGCCCGCAGATGCGGCGCGGTGTCGCCGAACTCGACGGTGAAGGCGAAGTGGTAGGCGGCGTCATCGTCATGCGCTGGGGCGAGAACGCCCCGAAAACCATCAACGCAGTCAAGGAACGGCTTGGGAAGCTGCAGCGCAGTCTGCCGGACGGCGTTGAGATCATCACGACTTATGACCGGTCGGCGCTCATAGAACGCGCGGTGGAGACGCTCCAGAGCAAGCTTCTGGAAGAGAGTCTCGTGGTGGCACTGGTGTGCGCTATTTTTCTCTTTCACCTGCGATCGTCGCTTGCCGTCATCCTGACTCTGCCGGTCGGCATTCTGGCGGCATTTATCGTTATGCACTTGCAGGGCATCAACGCAAATATCATGTCGCTCGGTGGCATCGCCATTGCCATCGGCGCAATGGTGGCCGCGGCGGTCGTCATGATCGAAAACGTGCATAAGCACATAGAGCATGAACCGCTCACGGACGAAAATCGCTGGCGCATCATGGCGGATGCGGCCGGCGAAGTCGGCGCGCCATTATTCTTCTCGCTGTTGATTATTACGCTGAGTTTTCTCCCCGTGTTTACTCTGGAAGCTCAGGAAGGGCGCCTCTTTGCCCCGCTTGCCTATACCAAGACCTATGCGATGGCGGCCGCGGCCGGATTGTCCATTACGCTCTTACCGGTGCTGATGGGTTACCTCGTTCGCGGCAAGGTTACACCCGAGCACAAGAACCCGATCAATCGTCTGCTGATCGCGGCCTATCGGCCGTTGATCGACGGGGTAATGCGATACCCGAAATTCACCCTGCTCGCCGCGGCGGTCATCCTGGTGATCGGATTATGGCCCGCGACCCGGCTCGGCTCGGAGTTCATGCCACCGCTCGATGAAGGCGACCTGATGTACATGCCGACGACCTATCCCGGCATATCGGTCGACAAAGCCAGGGAGATTCTTCAGCAAACCGACAAAATGATTCGAACGGTGCCGGAAGTGAAAAGCGTGTTCGGCAAGATCGGCCGCGCCGAAACCGCAACCGACCCGGCGCCGCTCACGATGATCGAGACGGTGATTCAGTTAAATCCCCATAATGAATGGCGTGATGGTATGACAGCCGAGGGGCTGCGCGCCGAGTTCGATCGTATCGTCAGATTGCCCGGTCTGACCAATGCCTGGGTCATGCCGATCAAGACCCGCATCGACATGCTCGCCACGGGCATCAAGACGCCGGTGGGCATCAAGGTCGCCGGACCGGATCTCGGCGTTATACAACGGATCGGCAAGGACCTGGAGCGGGTGTTGGCTGACGTTCCCGGCACCGCCTCGGTCTACTCCGAGCGGGTCGCCGGCGGCCGCTATGTCGATGTCGACATTAATCGCAGACGCGCATCGCGCTTCGGACTCAACATCAACGACGTGCAGGACATCGTCCGCACGGCCATCGGCGGCATGAACGTCACGCAAACCGTCGAGGGGCTGGAACGCTATCCGGTCAACCTGCGATACCCGCAGCGGGTGCGCGACTCCGTAGAGCAATTGAAATTGCTGCCGATCGTAACGCCGAACGGCGCGCGCATCGCATTGGCCGACGTTGCCGATGTCAGGGTCGTGGATGGTCCTCCTGTCATCAAGAGCGAGAATGCCCGGCTGAATGGCTGGAGCTACGTCGATATCACCGGCCGCGATCTCGGTTCATACGTAGCCGAGGCCCAGCAAGTCGTGGGTGACCTGGTGGAGTTGCCGGCCGGTTATTCGCTGGCCTGGTCGGGTCAGTACGAGTATATGGTACGCGCCAAGGAGCGCCTGTCGGTTGTCGGGCCGATTACCATCGCCATCATCATTCTGCTCTTGTACCTCAACTTCCGGCGATTCGCAGAAGTGGGGATCATCATGGGCACTCTGCCGATGGCGCTCATCGGTGGTGTCTGGCTGCTCTATCTTCTCGACTACGACCTCTCGGTCGCCGTAGGTGTGGGCTTTATCGCCCTTGCCGGTGTCGCGGTAGAGATCGGGGTCGTGATGCTCGTGTATTTGAATCAGGCCGTGCGTCAGCATATGACCGCTGCTGAAGTCGAGGGCCGCCCGCTGAACTTGCATGATCTGCGCCAGGCTGTCATTGAAGGTGCGGTACTTCGTGTGCGCGCCATCATGATAACGGTCGCCGCGATAGTGGGCGGCCTGCTCCCCATCATGCTGGGCAGCGGCACAGGATCGGAGGTCATGCGGCGCATTGCCGCCCCCATGGTCGGCGGAATGCTCAGTGCCACCGTGCTGACCCTCATCGTGATACCGGCTTTGTTCCTGATTTGGCGTGGACGCTCGATCGGTCAGGTACCCGCGCAAAGTTCGGGCACGACCGCAATTCGAGATGCTTAAGGAGACTGAGTGGAGGTTGCCATGCAGGTGAACGAACTGGCCAAACATGCGGGCGTGCCTGCGCACGTGGTGCGCTATTACACCCAGATCGGCCTGCTCAAGCCCGATCGGGACCCGAAGAATCATTATCGTGAATACGCGGCGTCCGATGTGTACAGGATTCGTTTCATCCGGCGCGCCAAATGGCTGGGATTCACGCTGGGGGATGTCAAAGCCATACTGCACGATGCCGACCAGGGCGTATCGCCGTGCACCGACGTGCGCAAGATCATCAGGATACGCGCCGGTCAAAACCACGATCGCCTGCAGGAACTAAGACAACTTCAGGCGCGAATCGAGGAGGCGGTGTCGCTCTGGGACAGCATGCCGGATCGGCCGCCGGACCACGAAAGCCTGTGCCATTTGATCGACGCCATGGCAATGGTAAACGGAGACTTGACTTGAATGCAACATACAAGTTGTATCCTGACTGTGACTGTAAGGTAAAGGTGCGGCAACCACAGGGCTTCCAGCCAAGTGTTATGTGATGAGAATGATCACGACATTGCGTAAAGAGCAAAGCCGATTGCCACGAACCGTGCTCGCGATGTCTGCCGTGCTGTGGTTGAGTCTTATGCTACAGCCGTGCGCGACAGCGCTACCGGTTACATCCGATGCGCCCGTACTTGATAATGCTAACGACAACGACAGGTACAACGTTTCGCTGGCGGAACATCGTGCCGCAGACGGTAACCGGCCGGACTGCGCGGTGCATGGCGCAGCTTGCTGCGACGGCAACAGTGACTGTGATGGCTGCGGGGCACGTGAGCGCGGCGTCGTAAGCAAGGTCAAAGATCTGTCATCAGACTTTTCTGCGATATCGCCGGCAACGTGGTTCAGAGTTAACGTGAATCAACAATCGGCCGCGACCGACGTTGTTCTGCACGTCGAGCCGCCTCCCGCACGCGTGCCTGTCAACATTCTATTCTGCGTCTATCTGAAATAGCGGTCACCTCGACGCGCACCGTTTATCGCGCACCTTTTTTCGATTTCGGACGAGGAGGTTACCATGAGCCCGTTGGCAGGCTCGCACCCTGACATCAAGAATGATACA
The DNA here is from genome assembly GCA_046760025.1 of Woeseia sp. GTDB lineage: Bacteria > Pseudomonadota > Gammaproteobacteria > Steroidobacterales > Woeseiaceae > JACZWL01. Next base: position 15,341 of record JBHIDG010000028.1, read on the forward strand.
CATCAATCTTCGGATCGCCCTGATGCGGTGA
>JBHIDG010000029.1:0-15279 GCA_046760025.1 Woeseia sp.
AGGCCAGTAGCTCAATTGGCAGAGCGGCGGTCTCCAAAACCGCAGGTTGGGGGTTCGATTCCCTCCTGGCCTGCCAAACGAAGGCGCGATGTATCGCAGGGGCTCACGCTGGCGGGTGATAACGACGCCAAAAGGCAAATGACGACGACAACGGAAACAAGCGAGTCCGGCGTACTGGACATCCTGAAGCTGCTCATCGCAGCCGGACTGCTTGTAGGTGGCGTCTTTGGCTTCTACTGGTACGTCGAGTGGCCGCAGGCGCTGAGAGTGTTGCTGGTATTGGGTGGCCTGGGTGCCAGTATCGGCATTGCGGCAACGAGCATCCAGGGGCAACGCGTCTGGGCCTTCATCCAGGGATCGCGGATTGAGATTCGCAAGGTCGTATGGCCGACCAAACAAGAGACGACACAGACAGCCATTGCGGTATTTATTTTCACTCTCGTTATGGCTTTGTTTTTCTGGGCGTTGGATTCAGGGTTGCTCTGGCTGACGCGTACTTTGGTCGGTTCGACCGGCTAAATAGATCTAAGAGGTATGGTGCAGGTGGCGTTACGCTGGTACATCGTGCACGCCTATTCCAATTTCGAACACAAGGTTAAAGCCTCGCTCGAGGAGCGCATCAAGCTGATGGGGCTGGAGGACAAGTTCGGTGAAATCCTTGTCCCGACCGAAGAAGTGGTTGAAATGAAGGAAGGCCAGAAGAGAAAGAGTGAGCGCAAGTTTTTTCCCGGCTATGTACTCGTTCAAATGGATATGGACGACGAGACGTGGCATCTGGTCAAGGAGGTGCCCAAGGTACTGGGGTTCATCGGCGGTTCGAGTGACCGTCCGGCGCCGATTACGGAATCGGAAGCCAACCAGATATTGCAACGCGTCAAGGAAGGCGTCGACAAGCCGCGACCGAAAGTGCTGTTCGAGCCCGGTGAAGTCGTTCGGGTCATTGATGGCCCGTTCAATGATTTCAGCGGTGTCGTCGAGCAGGTGAATTACGAAAAAAGCCGCCTCCAAGTGGCGGTACAGATTCTGGGCCGTTCTACGCCCGTCGAACTCGACTTCGGCCAAGTGGAAAAGGGTTAGGCATTTTTCGGCAATGCACGGGCCGCAAGGCGCCCGTGATTGCCATAGGTGATCGCAGGTGTCATCGGTCTTGCTAATGCAAGCCGATGACTTCCGATCTGATGAGATTAGACGAGGAGCCCTAACCAGGCGTTTGAACTCGAGAGGTGAGAGATGGCAAAGAAAGTTGCTGGTTATATCAAGCTGCAGGTTCCTGCAGGCCAGGCAAACCCGAGCCCGCCGGTCGGTCCGGCGCTGGGTCAACACGGCGTGAACATCATGGAATTCTGTAAAGCGTTTAATGCGCAGACGCAGGGTACCGAGCCAGGTTTGCCGATTCCGGTGATTATTACGGTCTATGCCGATCGCAGTTTCACGTTTATTTCGAAGACGCCGCCTGCGGCAGTGCTGTTGCGTAAGGCCGCGGGAGTACCAAAAGGATCGGGTGAACCCAACATGGAGAAGGTCGGCAAGGTAAATCGCAAACAGCTCGAAGAGATTGCCACGACCAAGATGCCGGATCTGACCGCGGCCGATATGGATGCCGCGGTGCGTACGATTGCCGGCACCGCCCGAAGCATGGGTATCGAGACGGAGGGCGTCAGGTAATGACTGGTTTAACGAAACGCAAAAAGTTGGGGCGCGAAAATGTCGAGGCCGCCAAGATCTATCAGGTCGATGAGGCACTTGCGCTGGTTAAGGAACTGGCAACTTCGAAGTTCCCCGAGAGCATAGACGTATCGGTGAATTTAGGCGTCGATCCACGCAAGTCGGACCAGGTGGTCCGTGGGTCGACAGTATTGCCGAATGGCACGGGCAAGTCTGTCCGTGTTGCGGTGTTTGCGCAGGGCGACAACGCCGAAAAGGCCAAGGCAGCCGGTGCCGACGTCGTCGGATTCGAAGACTTGGCCGAGCAGGTCAAAGGCGGCAACTTGAATTTCGAAGTAGTGATTGCGACTCCCGATGCGATGCGTGTCGTAGGTACACTTGGCCAGATTCTCGGACCCAGGGGCTTGATGCCCAATCCGAAGGTCGGCACGGTGACCGCGGACGTGGAAACGGCTGTGCAAAATGCAAAAGCCGGGCAGGTCCGTTACCGAACGGACAAGGCAGGAATTATCCATTGCCCGATCGGTCGGGCGGATTTCGATGTGCCGGCGCTAAAGGAAAACCTGAATGCCTTGCTGACCGACCTCAAGAAGGCGAAGCCGGCATCGTCGAAGGGTGCATATTTGAAGAAGCTGACCGTGTCCTCAACGATGGGGCCCGGTGTGTCAGTAGACCAGGCATCGGTCGATGCCTAGTTGGGCTGGTGATGAGACCGTGTCAGTCGATCGGGCGAGCGTAGACGCCTGATGGTGCCGGGCACCATTCGACATTGGATGGCGGAGAAGGGCTCCGCTGAATGGCCGGCTTGTGCCGGCTTACATTGTGACCGTAAGCCAGGAGAAATTCATGGCACTGAGACTCGAAGACAAAAAGAAATTTGTCAAAGAGGTAAACGCGATCGCGGGTGACTCTATCACCGCCGTTGCGGCTGAATACAGGGGCTTGTCCGTAGAAGAGATGACGGAGCTGCGTAAGGAAGCGCGCAATGCCGGCGTATATTTGCGTGTCGTCAAGAACACGCTGGCACGCCGGGCCGTTGAAGGCACTGAATTCGAGTGCATGAGGGACTCGCTCTCAGGACCGATTCTGCTCGCGTTCGCAAAAGACGATCCAGGTGCCGCTGCCAGGGTTATCAAGGAATTCGCCAGGGGGCACGACTCTCTCAAGGCGGTATCGCTGTCTGCCGGTGGCGAATTATTGCCAGCGACTGATCTTGCAAAGTTGGCAGACCTGCCAACGCTCGATCAGGGTCGTGCAATGTTGCTCGGCGTGATGATGGCACCAATGACTAAATTGGTACGGACACTTGCCGAGCCGTCCGCGATGCTTGCACGGACACTGTCCGCTCGCGGCGATCACGAGGCGGCCTGAGTGGTCGCAGACACATCAAACTGATTCAGGACCAAGAGGAAAAGAGACATGGCATTGTCAAACGAAGACCTGCTCAAAGAGTTGAGCGCAAAGCCAATCATGGAGGTTGTTGAACTCGTCAAGCTGCTCGAGGAAGAGTGGGGCGTTTCAGCCGCTGCTCCCGTCGCGGTGGCCGCAGCTGGTTTCGCCGGAGGAGATACGGCTGCGGCCGTAGAGGAAAAGACCGAATTCGACGTCGAATTGTCGAGCTTTGGTGACAACAAAGTGTCTGTCATTAAGGCAGTTCGCACAATCACCGGTCTCGGCCTGAAAGAGGCCAAGGACGCAGTTGAGGGTGCACCGTCAACAATTAAAGAAGGAGCATCGAAGGAAGACGCCGAGAACTTCAAGAAGCAGCTTGAAGAGGCCGGCGCAACTGTCGAGCTCAAGTAGCACGGGCTCATTGTGTCCGTGATACAGGACCAGTTGGTCCGAAAGTGCAAGAGCAGCCTGCGGTGGAACGACGTGGGCGCCGTCTTCGTGGCTGTGTGATTCGTACGAGGTAATCATCCGAATGGCTTATACATTTACTGAGAAGAAACGCATCAGAAAGAATTTCGGCAAGCGGCCAACAATTCTGGATGTACCTTATCTTCTTGCAATCCAGCTGGATTCATACCGGAAATTCCTGCAAACGGACATTTCTGAGGACGACCGCGAAAACATCGGTCTGCATGCGGCGTTTCAGACAGTATTTCCGATTGTCAGTTACTCTGGAAACGCCGCACTCGAATACGTGAGCTACCGCCTCGGTGAGCCCGTATTTGATGTTAAAGAGTGTCAGATGCGTGGTCTTACTTACGCTGCACCGATTCGCGTCAAAGTGCGGCTGATCATCTATGACCGGGAAGCGAGCGGCGCGAAAAAGCCCGTCAAAGACATTCGTGAACAGGAAGTGTATCTTGGCGAAATGCCGTTGATGACCGATCACGGTACCTTCGTCATAAACGGCACCGAGAGAGTGATTGTCTCCCAGTTGCATCGTTCGCCAGGCGTATTCTTCGATCACGACAAGGGCAAGACCCATTCGTCAGGCAAGCTGTTGTTCTCCGCCCGGGTAATACCGTATCGGGGATCTTGGCTCGACTTCGAATTCGACCCGAAGGACTGCGTCTTCGCGCGGATCGACCGACGTCGGAAACTGCCTGTCACGATCATCCTTCGGGCACTGGGCCTCAGCAACGAGGAGATGCTGGATATTTTCTTCGAAACCAATGACTTCTATCTGTCGGCGAAAGACATTCGCATGGGCCTCGTACCCCAGCGGCTTCGCGGCGAGACGGCAATTTTTGATATCAAGCTGGGTCGCAAGGTCATTGTCGAGGAGGGTCGGCGAATTACTGCCAAGCACATTCGTGAAATGGAGAAATCCAGGGTCGAAAACCTCGTCGTGCCGCCCGAATATCTCGAGGGCAAGATCCTCTCGCACAGCGTCGTCGATGAAGAAACCGGAGAACTACTGGCCGACGCGAACGATGAGCTGACAGCGGAACTTATCGAGGTGCTTGTCGACAAAGGCGTCGAGCACATCCGAACCCTTTATGTAAACGACCTCGACCGCGGACCTTACATCTCGAATACGCTGCGAATCGATCCGTCGACGACACGCCTGGAGGCGCTGGTCGAGATATATCGCATGATGCGCCCGGGTGAGCCGCCGACGAAAGAAGCGGCAGAAAATCTGTTCCAGAACCTGTTCTTCAATCCGGACCGTTACGATCTCTCGGCAGTCGGCCGAATGAAGTTCAATCGCCGGGTCGGTTGCGGCACGTCCGACGGCGGCGGGGTGCTGGACAACGATGACATTCTCGACGTTCTCCGGACGCTTATCGATATTCGTAACGGTTACGGCACGGTCGACGATATCGATCACCTCGGCAACCGGCGCGTGCGAAGTATTGGCGAGATGGCCGAAAACGCGTTCCGCGTCGGCCTTGTCCGCGTGGAACGGGCGGTCAAGGAGCGCCTGACCCAGGCGGAAACCGAGGGCCTAATGCCGCAGGAGATGATTAATGCGAAGCCCGTCGCCGCCGCAGTCAAGGAATTCTTCGGATCCAGCCAGCTGTCTCAGTTCATGGACCAGAACAACCCGCTGTCGGAGGTCACCCACAAGCGCCGCGTATCGGCGCTCGGGCCCGGTGGCCTGACGCGTGAGCGGGCGGGGTTCGAGGTCCGGGACGTGCACCCGACCCACTACGGCCGTGTGTGTCCGATCGAGACACCCGAAGGCCCGAACATCGGCCTGATCAACTCACTGGCCGTTTACGCGCGAACCAACGAATACGGCTTCCTCGAGACGCCGTACCGAAAAGTGACCAACGGCAAGGTGACTAACAAGATCGAGTACCTGTCCGCCATCGAGGAAAGTCAGTACGTAATCGCACAGGCGAACGCGGTGCTCGACAAGCAGGGCCGATTCGTCGATGCACTCATCTCGGTTCGTCACAAAAACGAGTTTACGCTGTCCGATCCGTCGACCATCGATTTCATGGACGTATCTCCGAGGCAAATCGTCTCTGTCGCTGCCTCGCTGATACCGTTCCTCGAGCACGACGATGCAAACCGGGCACTGATGGGCTCGAACATGCAACGTCAGGCAGTTCCGACACTGCGTTCCGAGGCGCCGCTGGTTGGCACCGGTATGGAAAGAGCGGTTGCCGTCGATTCCGGCGTTACAGTCGTAGCTACGCGTGGCGGAACCGTCGACTCCGTGGATGCGTCCCGCATCGTGGTTCGGGTCAATGACGATGAAACCGATGCCGGGGAATCAGGAGTTGATATCTACAACCTGACGAAATACACGCGTTCGAATCAGAACACCTGCATAAATCAGCGGCCGCTCGTAAAGGCGGGCGACCAGATTGCCGGTGGCGACGTCCTCGCCGACGGACCATCGACCAGCATCGGTGAGCTGGCGCTCGGCCAGAATCTGCTGGTCGCGTTCATGCCCTGGAATGGCTACAACTTCGAAGACTCGATTCTGATCTCGGAACGCGTAGTTCAGGAGGACCGTTTCACGACGATTCATATCGAAGAGCTGTCGTGCGTCGCGCGCGATACCAAGCTCGGACCCGAGGACATTACCGCGGATATCCCGAACGTCGGCGACGCAGCGCTTGCGAAGCTGGACGAGTCGGGCATCGCATTCATCGGCGCGGAGGTCAATGCCGGCGATATTCTTGTCGGCAAGGTGACGCCCAAGGGCGAGACCCAGCTGACCCCGGAGGAGAAATTGCTGCGCGCAATCTTCGGCGAGAAGGCCTCTGACGTAAAGGACACCAGCTTGCGTGTGCCGCCCGGCATGGACGGCACGGTCATCGACGTACGCGTGTTCACGCGCGATGGGGTCGAGAAAGATGCCAGGGCACTGGCGATCGAGAAATCCGAACTGGAGTCCGTTCGCAAGGACCTGGACGACACATTGAGAATCCTCGAAGAGGACATTTACGAGCGCGTCGAGCGAATGTTGACGAGCAAGATGGCTCAGGGCGGTCCGTTGAAGCTCAAGTCGGGCAGCAAGATCACCAAAGCCTACTTAGACGAGGTTCCGCGCGATCAGTGGTTCGAAATTCGCCTCAAGAACGACGAGGCGAATGAGCAATTGCAGAGAGCGTTCGAGCGCCTGAAAGCACAGCGCGCAGAGTTTGATCAGCGCTACGAGGAAAAGAAAGACAAGATCACCGCGGGAGATGATCTCGCCCCGGGCGTCCTGAAGATGGTCAAGGTCTATCTCGCCGTCAAGCGACGTATTCAACCCGGTGACAAGATGGCCGGACGTCACGGCAACAAGGGTGTCATTTCGACCATTGTTCCTGTCGAGGACATGCCGTATCTCGATGATGGCACACCGGTTGATATTGTGCTCAATCCACTGGGCGTCCCGTCGCGAATGAACGTCGGGCAGGTACTGGAGACGCACCTGGGCTGGGCGGCGAAAGGCCTTGGCAGAAAGATCGGAGGGATGCTGGCGGCGCAGGTCACGATCGCGAAGCTGCGACAGTTCCTCGAGACTATTTATAACAAATCCGGTGGCAAGACGGAGGATTTCAAATCGCTCACGGATTCCGAACTGATCGAGATGGCGGGCAACCTCGTGGACGGCGTGCCGATTGCAACGCCGGTATTTGATGGCGCCACCGAGGTCGAAATCAAGTCGATGCTCGACCTCGCCGAGCTATCCGATACCGGCCAGACTAAGCTGAACGATGGCCGCACCGGAGAGTCCTTCGATCGCGATGTCACGGTTGGCTACATGTACATGCTGAAGCTGAATCACCTTGTCGACGACAAGATGCATGCGCGATCAACCGGGCCTTACAGCCTCGTCACGCAGCAGCCGTTGGGCGGCAAGGCGCAGTTCGGCGGTCAGCGCTTCGGTGAGATGGAAGTGTGGGCGCTGGAAGCCTATGGCGCTGCCTACACCCTGCAGGAGATGCTGACGGTGAAGTCGGACGACGTGCAGGGCCGTACCAAGATGTACAAGAATATCGTTGATGGTGAGCATGAAATGGATGCCGGCATGCCCGAGTCCTTCAACGTACTCGTTAAAGAGATTCGATCGCTGGGAATCAACATTGAACTGGAAACAGACTGATGAAAGACCTTCTGAAGCTATTTAAGTACCAGCATCCCGTAGACGACTTCGATGCTATCCGCATCGGACTCGCATCGCCTGATATGATCAGATCCTGGTCATTCGGCGAGGTGAAGAAGCCGGAGACCATAAACTACCGTACGTTCAAACCCGAACGCGACGGGTTGTTCTGCGCCAAGATCTTCGGGCCAATCAAGGACTACGAATGTCTGTGCGGCAAGTACAAGCGGCTCAAGCATCGAGGCGTCGTGTGCGAGAAATGTGGTGTGGAAGTGACGCAGACGAAAGTACGTCGCGAACGCATGGCACATATCGAGCTGGCCAGCCCGGTTGCGCACATCTGGTTTCTGAAGTCCCTGCCATCGCGCATCGGCCTGATGCTCGACATGACGCTCAGGGAAATCGAGCGCGTCCTGTACTTCGAGGCATTCGTCGTTGTCGATCCCGGTATGACGCCATTAGAGCGCGGGCAGCTGATGACCGACGAAATGTATCTGGATGCGATCGAGCAATACGGCGATGAGTTTGATGCCCGCATGGGCGCCGAGGCCGTGCGTGAGATGCTGATGACGATCGATCTGCAGCGCGAAGTGTTGCAGGTCCGGGAAGACATCGGCGCGACGCGTTCCGAGACCAAAATCAAGCGTCTGTCGAAACGGCTGAAATTGCTCGAATCGTTCATCGAGTCGGGGAACAAGCCCGAGTGGATGGTGCTGACGGTATTGCCTGTGCTGCCGCCGGATTTGCGTCCGCTTGTGCCATTGGACGGTGGCCGTTTCGCGACTTCGGATCTCAACGACCTGTACCGCCGCGTCATTAACCGCAATAATCGCCTGCGCCGCCTGCTCGAGCTCAACGCGCCCGACATAATCGTACGAAACGAGAAGCGCATGCTGCAGGAATCGGTCGACGCGCTGCTCGACAACGGCCGTCGCGGCCGTGCGATTACAGGCACGAACAAGCGCCCGTTGAAGTCGCTCGCCGACATGATCAAGGGTAAGCAGGGGCGCTTTCGTCAGAATCTGCTCGGCAAACGCGTGGATTACTCCGGACGTTCGGTCATCGTGGTCGGCCCGACGCTGAAACTGCATCAATGCGGTCTGCCGAAGAAGATGGCGCTCGAGCTCTTCAAGCCGTTCATCTTCTCGAAGCTGCAGTTACGGGGCGAAGCGACGACGATCAAGGCAGCGAAGCGCCTGGTCGAGCGTGAGGGTGCAGAAGTCTGGGACATTCTCGAAGAGGTTATTCGCGAACACCCCGTCATGCTGAACCGTGCACCGACGCTGCACCGGCTCGGTATTCAGGCGTTTGAACCGGTGCTGATCGAAGGTAAGGCGATTCAGCTGCATCCCCTCGTCTGCACGGCCTTCAACGCCGACTTCGATGGTGACCAGATGGCTGTACACGTACCGTTGTCGATCGAGGCGCAGCTCGAGGCTCGTGCGCTAATGATGTCATCGAACAATATCCTGTCGCCGGCCAATGGTGACCCGATCATTGTGCCGTCGCAGGACGTCGTATTGGGCCTCTATTACATGACACGCTCCAAGGTAAACGCCGAGGGCGAGGGCATGCTGTTTTCCGACATCGATGAAGCAAGACGCGCTTACGATAGCGGTCTCATCGAGCTGCAGGCAAACGTAAAGGTGCGGGTCCCGATCTACGAAGTCGATGCGGACGGTCACGGCGAGATGAGCATGAAGGTCGTCGACACCACCGTTGGCCGTGCACTGCTTTCAAGCCTGTTGCCCGATGGTCTCAGTTACGATCTCGTCAATCAGGACATGAATAAGAAGGCGATTTCAAACGTCATCAACGCCTGTTATCGAAAACTCGGGCTGAAAAAAACTGTCGTCTTCGCTGACCAGCTTATGTACACCGGCTTCCGCTATGCGACGACCGCCGGTATATCGATCGGCGTAAACGACATGGTCGTGCCCGAGATCAAAGAACAGATTCTTACCGGTGCTGAGTCCGAAGTGAAGGAGATTCAGGACCAGTATGCGTCCGGTCTCGTGACCGAGGGCGAGCGATACAACAAGGTTGTCGATATCTGGTCGCGCACCAACGATCAGGTAGCGAAAGCGATGATGGACAAACTCGGCTCGGAGATCGTCGAGGATGCGATGGGTAAGGAAGTCACCCAGGAATCGTTCAACTCCATTTATATGATGGCTGACTCCGGTGCCCGCGGGTCCGCGGCGCAGATTCGTCAGCTCGCCGGCATGCGGGGCCTGATGGCCAAGCCGGACGGCTCGATCATCGAAACGCCGATCACGGCGAACTTCCGCGAGGGGCTCGATGTACTGCAGTATTTCATATCCACTCACGGTGCGCGCAAGGGACTTGCGGATACGGCGCTGAAGACGGCGAACTCGGGGTACCTGACCCGTCGTCTGGTCGACGTTGCACAGGACCTTGTCGTCACCGAAGTCGATTGCGAGACCAAAAACGGCATCGCGATGTCACCACTCGTCGAGGGCGGCGACGTTGTTGAACCGCTGCGTGAACGCGTTCTGGGCCGGGTGCTGGCTGAACCGGTCGTGATTCCGGGATCCGACAAGATCGCGTTCGATGCGGGAACCATGCTTGACGAAGCCAGTGTGAGACGGCTCGAAGACCTGTCGATCGACCACGTGCTGGTACGGTCGCCGATTACCTGCGAGGTACGCTACGGCGTGTGCTCGCAGTGCTACGGCCGGGACCTCGCGCGCGGCCATCGCATCAATATCGGTGAGGCGGTCGGCGTGATTGCCGCGCAGTCGATCGGTGAGCCCGGCACTCAGCTGACGATGCGGACTTTTCATATCGGTGGTGCTGCGTCACGGTCCGCCGCCGTTAACAATATCGAGATCAAGAACAACGGAATCGTGAAACTCAACAACATGAAGACGGTTGCCCACCAGAAGGGCTACCTGGTCGCTGTGTCACGTTCCGGTGAGATCTCCGTTATCAACGAGCACGGCAGAGAGCGCGAGCGTTACAAGGTGCCCTACGGCGCAACGATTTCCGTCGAAGACAGCCAGGACGTGAAGCAGGGCCAGATCGTTGCATCCTGGGATCCGCACACTCACCCGGTCGTAACAGAGGTCGCAGGCAAGCTCAAATTCGAGGATTTCCTCGAGGGCGTCGCCGTCATGGAGCAAATCGACGAATTCACAGGGTTAGCGAGCATCGTCGTACTCGATCCGAAGCAACGTGGTGGCACGGGTAAGGACCTCCGGCCGGTCGCCAAGCTGGTCGATGATGACGGCAAGGATGTCTGCTTTGCGAATACCGATATTCCGGCGGTCTATGCACTGCCAGCTGGCGCCATTGTCAGCATGAATGACGGTGCCAAGGTATCCGTCGGCGACGTCATCGCGCGGATACCGCAGGAGTCATCGAAGACTCGTGACATTACCGGTGGTCTGCCGCGTGTTGCCGATCTGTTCGAAGCACGCAAGCCCAAGGACCCTGCGGTCATGGCCGAATATACGGGTACGGTCAGCTTTGGAAAGGAAACCAAGGGTAAGCGCCGACTCGTCATAACTGATGACGACGGTGACAGTCTCGAAGAACTCATTCCGAAGTGGCGACACCTGAACGTGTTCGAAGGCGAGCAGGTCGTCCGGGGCGAAGTCATTGCGGACGGTGAGCCGAACCCGCATGACATCCTCCGATTGCAGGGCGTGGAACCGCTTGCCGATTACCTGGTTCGCGAGATCCAGGACGTGTACCGGCTGCAGGGCGTGAAGATCAACGACAAACACATCGAGGTCATTATCCGCCAGATGTTGCGCAAGGTGATCGTGTCCGACCCGGGCGATAGCACTTTCCTCAAGGGCGAGCAGATCGACAAAGCGCGCGCCCTGGAAGTCTGCGATGACCTGGAGGCGCAGGGCAATAAGTTGCTGACGTTCGAACCGATTCTGCTCGGTATCACCAAGGCCTCGCTGGCGACGGAGTCGTTCATTTCGGCAGCATCCTTCCAGGAAACCACGCGCGTTCTGACCGAAGCCGCCGTCAGGGGCTTGAGAGACGATTTGCGCGGTCTCAAGGAAAACGTCATCGTCGGCCGCCTGATTCCGGCAGGAACAGGCTTTGCACACCACGCAGAGCGTCGCCGCACGAGGGAGCAGGACCTCGCAGATCAGCTCAAGGAGCTCGAAGAAGAGGGCGGGCTGACATCCGAGGGCGAGGGCTCGCAAGAGAACGTGTTAACGGACATTGCCGAAGAAGTGGCTGCGGCGGCAGCCGCGGATAGCGCCGAAACGGACGGCGAGAAGGCAACGACCTGAACTGGACGGACCCCGTTCGGGGTCCGTCCCCATGCTTGACAGCGGTATCGGGGCATCCCTACAATGCCCGGCCTTAACCCGAGGGCCTGACATATCAGGGCCCTAGAATTTAGGGACGGGAGAACGGGATGGTCCTTGTTAATCAGGATCTTAAGCCCGAATTTCGTCAAACCGGACGGCTGAATCAGGATTGATTCGGCCGTTGGTTGCGCGCGTGTATCTGCGCGCTGTTTTTTTATGCAGATGATCAGGAAAAGAGGTCCGTGGCCACGACCAATCAACTCGTGCGCAAACCGCGTTCGCTGAAGGCGGCCAAGAGCACCGTGCCGGCGCTCGAGGGCAGCCCGCAGAAGCGGGGCGTGTGTACCCGCGTGTATACCACCACGCCGAAGAAGCCGAACTCCGCGATGCGGAAAGTTGCTCGTGTGCGGCTGACCAATGGATTCGAGGTCACGAGCTACATCGGCGGCGAAGGGCACAACCTTCAGGAACACTCGGTCGTATTGATTCGCGGCGGTCGTGTCAAAGACCTGCCCGGCGTGCGTTATCACACTATCCGCGGCACGCTGGATTGCGCCGGCGTCAGCGATCGCAAGCAGGGTCGCTCGAAGTACGGCGCCAAGCGGCCGAGATCTTAGTCAGAGACCGACGATGTCGAGACGAACACAGGCCCCCAAGCGCACGATCCTGCCCGACCCCAAGTACGGCAGCGAGCTGCTCGCAAAATTCATGAACATGATCATGAACGACGGTAAGAAGTCGGTCGCGGAGCGGATTATCTATGGTGCGCTGGACCGGATTTCCGAAAAGGAAACCCACGCGGATGACAAAGCGCTGGAGCTACTCGAGCAGGCGCTCGAAAACGTCAAGCCCGTGGTCGAGGTCAAATCACGACGTGTCGGCGGTGCCACATATCAGGTTCCAATTGAAGTCCGACCCGCCCGACGCCAGACCCTGGCAATGCGCTGGTTGATCGATGCGGCAAGACATCGTAGCGAGAAATCCATGGCGTACCGGTTGGCTCATGAGCTGATGGATGCAGCCGAAAATCGTGGTACCGCCGTGAAGAAGAAAGAAGACACCCACCGGATGGCCGAAGCTAACAAGGCTTTCTCCCATTATCGGTGGTAAGCCGTTCCGGTTTCCAGTATTTCAGGAATACTCCCGTGGCACGCATAACACCAATCGAACGCTACCGCAACATCGGTATCATGGCGCATATCGATGCCGGCAAGACAACGACGACGGAGCGCGTTCTGTTCTACACCGGTGTGTCGCACAAGATGGGTGAGGTGCACGACGGCGCGGCAGTTATGGACTGGATGGAACAGGAACAGGAGCGCGGCATAACGATAACGTCCGCTGCTACGACCTGTTTCTGGTCCGGCATGGACCAGCATTGGCCGGAACATCGCATAAATATCATCGACACGCCCGGACACGTCGATTTCACGATCGAGGTCGAGAGAAGCCTGCGCGTACTGGACGGGGCTGTAACGGTTCTGTGTTCCGTCGGCGGCGTCGAGCCACAGACTGAAACCGTGTGGCGCCAGGGTAACAAGTACAACGTGCCACGCATGGTTTTCGTCAACAAGATGGACCGTGCCGGCGCCGATTATCTGCGCGTCGTCAAACAGGTTAAAGAGCGCCTCGGTGCGAATCCCGTGCCGATCCAGTTGCCGATCGGTGCCGAGGACAAATTCAAAGGCGTCGTCGATCTGGTCCGCATGAAAGCAATTTACTGGGACGAGAAAAATATGGGCACGACCTTCGAGTACGGTGACATACCGGAGGACATGCTCGCCGACGCCGAAAACTATCGGGAGCAGATGGTTGAAGCTGCTGCCGAAGGTGACGAACAGTTGTTGGAAAAGTTCCTTCATGACCATGAGCTGTCGGATAACGATATCCGTCGCGGACTGCGTCTGCGCACGCTCGACGGCGACCTGGTGGTTACGCTATGTGGATCGGCGTTCAAGAACAAAGGCGTTCAGGCCATGTTGGACGCGGTCATCGATTACATGCCCTCACCGCTGGACGTGCCTGCGATCAGGGGAATTCTCGAGGACGACAGCGACGGCGAACGCGCCGCCGATGACGATGAGCCGTTTGCAGCGCTTGCTTTCAAGATTGCCACGGACCCGTTTGTCGGCAACCTCACATTCTTCCGCGTGTATTCGGGTGTCCTGAATTCAGGTGACACGGTCTATAACCCGGTAAAGGGCAAGCGCGAGCGAATCGGTCGTATCCTGCAGATGCACTCGAATGACCGCGAAGAGATCAAGGAAGTGCGTGCTGGTGATATCGCGGCTGCAGTCGGTCTGAAGGACGTGACGACAGGCGACACGCTGGTTGCACCGAAGAGCATCATTACGCTCGAGCGGATGGAGTTTCCGGAACCTGTTATTGCGGTGGCGGTCGAGCCGAAAACCAAGGTCGACCAGGAAAAAATGGGCATCGCGTTGCAGAAGCTCGCGAAGGAAGACCCATCGTTCCGCGTGGAAACCGACGAAGAGTCCGGACAGACGATTATCTCCGGTATGGGCGAACTGCACCTCGATATTATCGTCGATCGAATGAAGCGTGAGTTCAAGGTCGATGCAAACGTGGGTAAACCACAGGTCGCCTATCGGGAAACGATACGCAGCCCGATCGATCAGGAAGGCAAGTTCGTTCGCCAGTCGGGCGGTCGCGGCCAGTACGGGCATGTATTCCTGAAGATCGAGCCCCGGGAACCGGGGAGCGGTTACGAGTTTGTCAACAGCATCGTTGGTGGTGTCGTGCCGAAGGAATACATCAGTGCCGTGGACAAGGGCGTTCAGGAGCAGATGGAAAACGGTGTGGTCGCCGGCTATCCGGTCGTCGATGTCAAAGTTACACTTTATGACGGCTCCTATCATGACGTCGACTCGAGTGAGATAGCCTTCAAGATTGCCGGTTCGATGGCGTTCAAAGACGGCGCACTAAGAGCCAACCCGGTCCTGCTCGAACCGATCATGAAGGTCGAGGTCGTGACACCGGAGGATTACATGGGCGATGTCATGGGCGATCTCAATCGCCGCCGCGGTCTTCCGCAGGGCATGGACGATTCCCCGTCTGGAAAAGTCATCCGTGTCGAGGTGCCGCTGGCCGAGATGTTCGGTTATGCGACCGACCTGCGGTCGATGAGTCAGGGTCGTGCGACCTACTCGATGGAATTCGCAAAGTACAACGAAGTGCCGCAGAATGTGGCCGATAGTGTATTAAGAAAAGCCAGTTAAAAACCGGAATTGACTCATGTCGAAAGAGAAATTTGAGAGAACCAAGCCACACGTCAACGTTGGCACGATA
>JBHIDG010000030.1:0-15230 GCA_046760025.1 Woeseia sp.
ATCGACGGTCTGATCCAGCGGCGGCGCGGCGGCATCGCCGGAAAACAGGTCACGCTGCGAGGCAGCAGAGAGATTGCTGCCGCCGACGCCCAGCAGCCGAATCCTGGCGCCGGGGTGCTCGGAGAGCCACTGACGCAACAAGGCCCTTGCCATCTCGAATATCTGGTCGGTGCTGTTGCCCGGCGGACGCAAAACGCGCTGTCGGGTGAATGTCGAGAAGTCCGACTGCCTGATCTTGACCTGCACGGTGCCGGCAACGAGCTCTTTCGCGCGCATCCGGCCCGCGGTCCGTTCGGTAAGCCGAAGCAGCCGCCGGTTCATTTCCCTGATTTCGGTCAGGTCCGAATCGAAGGTCTCCTCGGCGCTGATCGACTTGTCCGGCCGCGATGACACGACCGGTCGGGAATCAATACCCGATGCGCGTTCCCGCGTCTTCTGCGTGAATCGACCGAATATCGGCTCGAGGTCCCTGTCGGCGGCAAGGCGCAGATCGGCGACCGTCTCGATACCTTTCTCCTTCAGCCTGGCCAGCGTCTTTCGGCCTATTCCGGGAATCACGCGGGCCGGCAACGGATCCAGGACAGCGCGTGTCTGCTCGGCGGTCACGACGACCAGCCCGTCCGGCTTGTCGAGATCGGATGCAATCTTGGCAACCAGCTTGTTTGCCGCGACACCGACCGATGCCGTGAGGGCAGTCTGCTCGAGGATGAGGCCCTTTATTTGCTGCGCGATTTCCACTTCGCAACCGAACAACGCAACGCTTTCGGTTACGTCCAGAAACGCCTCATCCAGGGACAGCCCCTCGACCAGCGGGGTGTGGTGGCGAAATATCGCAAATATCTCGTCGGACACCGACTGGTAATGGGCCATGCGCGGCGTTATGCGAACGAGGTCCGGGCAACGAGTCAGGGCTTCGCGCATCGGCATCGCGGAGTGAATGCCGTAGGCGCGAGACTCGTAACTCGCCGCCGCAACCACGCCGCGATTACTGCCCCCGCCGACCACGAGCGGCTTGCCGCGCAATGACGGATCGTCACGTTGCTCGATGGACGCATAAAACGCATCCATATCGACATGTAATAACTTTCGAATATCCGCGTCGGGCATCTCTAGCGGCCTGTCGGACTTAGGGGATCGCAGCGGGGCGAGGGGGGAATCGAGGACAGAGTGTGGATCATTTGAGGAGAGTCGTGGTTCTAGTGACCCCTGTCGACGATATAGCTTGCCAGCCATCGAAGCGGCTCGGCATCGTCACCGAATATATCCAGCTCCTGCAGACTGGCCTGAAGCAGCGCGTCGCAGCGTTGCCGCGCGGCCTCGGTACCGAACAGGGAAGGAAATGTCGCTTTCGCATGACGCTGATCGGCGCCGGCCTGCTTGCCGATTACATCTGTTTCCCCCTCCACATCGAGGATGTCGTCCCTGATCTGAAAAGCGACGCCGATGCTCCGGGCGAAGCCCGACAGTGCATCTTGCCGGTCCGCCGGCAAGTCGTCCGCAAGAATACTTGCGGATGCGACAGATGCTTCAATCAGCGCACCGGTCTTCAGGGCATACATCTGTTCGAGCTCCGCTTCCGTAAGGCTCAGGCCCTCCGAGGACAGATCAATCGATTGCCCGCCGGTCATCCCCAGCGAACCGCAGGCACTTGCGATCAGCTCAACGAGCCGGGCCCGTTTGTCCGGGCGCACTCCACTCGCGCCTGCCAGCACATGGAACGCGAGCGGCTGCAAGGCGTCCGCGGCCAGAATCGCCGTTGCTTCGTCAAACTGCCGGTGTACCGTCGGATGACCCCGCCGGAGGTCATCGTTATCCATCGCCGGCAAATCGTCATGAACGAGCGAAAACGCGTGAATGAGCTCGATCGCGGCCGCCGGTGCATCCAGATACTCCGTATCGACCTTCAGGCATTCGCCCGCCGCATAGACGAGTAGCGGACGGATACGCTTGCCGCCATTCAAAACGGAGTAACGCATCGCTTCGTGGAGGCGGCCGGGTGCGGTGCCCGATTCAGGCAAGGCTGCATCGAGTTTTTCGGCTACCCGGTTCGTGTAGTTGGTGACTCGTTCCGAAAACGGGGTCGGCAATGACCACTCCTCTTCCCTGATTGTGCCGGTCAAGCCTACACCGATTAGCTGCCTGCGTGCATCAGCTGGGCTGGGATATAATCTCGCCCCCGATTAACCCGCCACCGCCGGACGACGCTGATGTGGGCACAGGCTCAGCCGAACATTGCGCTTGTAAAATACTGGGGCAAGCAAGACACTGACAGCAATCTGCCGGCCGTCGGCTCGCTTTCCATTACGCTCGATACGCTCTACACGCGGATGTCCGTTAATTTCCTCGAGAAGCCGGGACCGGATGAACTCGTTTTGAATGACGAGATCGACGACGCGTTATTGCCGAGAGTATCGGACTGCATCGATCGAATAGCAGGAAAGGATCGACCGGCCGCAAGAATCCGGAGCATCTCCAATTTTCCGGTTGCCGCGGGGCTGGCATCATCTGCGTCGGCATTCGCGGCGCTCGCCCTGGCCACGTACGAGAGTCTCGGATGGTCCGCCGACACGCCGACGATGGCACGCGTCGCGGGTAGCGTCTCCGGGTCCGCAGCCCGATCGTTTTACGGCGGCTTCGTGGAATTATCGCCTGTCGGCGACAAGATCGATGTCCGGACAATCGCAGATCCCGACGATTGGCCGCTGAAGGTTGTCGTCGCGATCACGGAGTCGGGACCGAAGCGGTTGAGCTCCGGAGAGGCGATGATTCGCAGCGCCCGGACATCTCCTTTTTACAGTAGCTGGGTCGAGCGCCAGCCGGACGATCTGAGAGCGGCCAGGCAGTCAATCAGGGCAAGGGACTTCGAGCAACTGGCGACAGTCTCCGAACACAACTGCCTGAAGATGCATTCCGTGATGTGGGCATCCCGGCCGCCCATAGTCTTCTGGAATGATGCCACGCTCGCTTGCATGGAAACGGTGCGCGATCTGCAAAAGAGGTCCGAGCCCGTGTTCTTCACGATAGATGCGGGGCCGCAACTCAAGGCCGTCTGTTTGCCATCTGCGGCAAAAACCGTAACAGAGGCGCTTGCCGGTACTGACGGGGTGCTGGATACCAGGGTGAGCGGAGTCGGTCGCGGTGCACGGCTGTCGGCGAAGTCGTGACGACCACAGTCGCGAGCGCGCCGGGAAAAATCGTCATCTGCGGAGAATACGCGGTACTCGATGGAGCGCCCGCGATATGCACGGCAGTGAACAGACGCGCGCGCGCGAGAATCAGCACCGCGGCAGGCGATTTTCATACCGTGCGCGCGAACGGTCTCGTCGCGGGTGAGTGGACCGGAAGGGAAATGCCCGCGGGCAATCTCGATCTGCTGCATGAGGTCTGGAAATCAGCAGCAATCGACGGGCAGTTCGATATCGAACTGGACACCAGCGAGTTTGTCGATTCCGAGAGCGGCAGCAAGCTGGGACTCGGGTCGAGCGCCGCGCTGACGGTCGCCCTGGTCACCGGGATTTTCGAATTGGCGGGCAATCCGGAGAATGTCGAAAAAGAGGCCGTCGAGGCACACAGACGTTTTCAACTCGGTCGCGGCAGTGGTGTCGACGTCGCCACGAGCCTCAACGGCGGTGTCATCGAGTACCGGATGGCGGGGCCCCGCCGCTCGCTGCAGTGGCCTGCCGGATTGCAATGCGCCGTTCTGTGGAGTGGCAGACCGTCGAGCACCAGCGACAAGCTCACCAGGCTCCATCGAGTTGGCCGACAATCTACGAGTCTCTGCGATGCATCGGAGACAACGGCCGAGACCTGGTCGGGCGGTAATGTCCCCGATCTGCTTGCCGCATTGCGGCTATATGTCGATGCGCTGGCGCAATTCGATGTTGACCAAGGTCTCGGCATATTCGATGCTGGGCACAGGGAGTTGGTGGCCGCCGCGGCCGAGCAAAACCTGGTTTACAAACCCTGTGGTGCGGGTGGCGGCGATATCGGCATGGTCTTTGCCAGCGACGTGCGGGCCGTGAGAGATTTTGCCGATATTGCCGGGGACAGCGGATTTAAGGTGTTGGACGTCGAGTTCCAAGCCCGCGGCGTACTTGTCGAAGGTTGATTGACATTGAGTGATTCACGCATAACCCACTTTTATCGGAAGAGCATTGCCGAAAGAATCGAAGAGCTTGTCGATCGCGAGCTGATCGAAGCAGCCGATGCGCGCGCGCTCCTGGATGGTGGTCAGCTGCTTACACCGGAACTCGCCGACAAGATGATCGAAAACGTCATCGGCGTGTTCGGCCTGCCCTTTGCGGCGGCGCCCAATTTCCTGGTCAATGGACGGGATTACATGGTGCCGATGGTCGTCGAGGAGCCGTCCGTGCTGGCAGGCGTCAGTGGCGCTGCGAAAACAGCCAGGCCAGGCGGCGGGTTCAGAGCGACGTCGACCGAGCCCTTGCTCATCGGCCAGGTTCAGCTGGTCGACATAGAGGAACCGGATCCTGCCGTACAGGCGCTATACGCGGCAAGCGACGAACTGATCGCGCTTGCAAACAGTCTGCAACCGAACCTGGCAGCACGCGGCGGCGGCGTCAGAGAACTCGAATTCTTCAAGTACCGCCTCCCGGCCGGTAATTGGACAGTCGTACTGCATGTGCTGGTCGACACCCGCGATGCGATGGGTGCAAATCTCGTCAACACCGTTTGCGAGGGTATCGCACCGCGCGTCGAGGAGATCGCGAACGGCAGGGCCTGCCTGAAAATTGTCTCGAACCTGGCGGACAGGTCTCTCGTGACCGCAAGTGTCACGCTGCCGCTCGCGGGCCTCGCCAGGCAGGGATACCCGGCCGAGGCTGTCCGCGACGGTATCGTCCTGGCCAACGACTTCGCCAATACGGATCCGTACCGGGCGGCCACCCACAACAAGGGCATCATGAACGGCATTGACGCCGTTGCGATCGCGACCGGCAATGATTGGCGCGCCATCGAAGCGGCAGGCCATGCCTATGCGTCTCGCCGCGGCAACTACCGCGCGTTGACGAGCTGGACCATTGATTCGGGCGGGGACCTGCACGGCGAGCTCGTTATGCCGCTTACAGTGGGCATCGTCGGTGGCTCGCTGACGTCGAATCCGGCCGCTGCTGTCGGGCTCGGAATCGCGGCCGTCAGGTCGGCGACAGAGCTGGCCGGGCTGATGGCTGCAGTCGGCCTCGCACAGAACTTCGCGGCACTTCGCGCGCTTGTTACGGAAGGAATTCAAAGAGGCCACATGAGCCTGCACGCCCGCAGCGTCGCCGTGAGTGCCGGGACGCCGCCGGAAATTTTCGATCGTGTTGTCGCGGGCATGATTGACAGTGGCGACGTCAAACCCTGGAAGGCCCATGAGTTGATTGACGCGCTCCGGGAAAGGCCGGAACGGAAAGAGACTGCAAGTGGAACTGATAAAGCCGCTCGTGGCACGGCATCCGGCAAGGTGATCCTTCTGGGCGAGCACGCAGTCGTATACGACCGGCATGCGCTGGCATTGCCACTCGAGTCTGCGGTTGCCGCAACCATTGTGGAGGCCAGAGCCGGAATACATCTGACGATCCCCGACTGGAATCTCGAGCAGAGCTTCATGTTCAGCAGCCCCCCCAAAGGCGGGGCCGCCGCCGCACTGGCCCTGATCATGCGCCGGCTCGGCATCTCGGACCGGGGGTTCTTCATTCGTGTCAGATCACGAATTCCGGCAGCGATGGGGCTCGGTTCTTCGGCGGCGCTGGCGGTGGCAGTCATCCGGGCATTCGATCAATTACTGGACCTGAAGCTCGATGACCGCGCTGTCGACGGCCTGGCGTTCGAGTGCGAGAAACTGGCCCACGGCAAGCCTTCCGGAATCGACAACAACATCGCGACCTATGGCGAACCCGTCCTGTACAGCAAGAGCAGCGCCACGCGGACAAAGCCCATAAGCCTGACGGAGCAACCGCCGATCGTTGTAGCGTCGAGCGGCATTCGCGGCTTGACCAGGGAGCAGGTCGCGGGCGTAGGGTCCCGTTTCGACAGGAATTCAGATCTTTATACGACGATTTTCGACGAGATCGACGAGCTCAGCCTGGCCGGAGCCCAGGCCTTGAAGAGCTGTGACTACGATACCCTGGGGTCCCTGATGAACGTATGTCACGGCTTACTCAACGCCTTGCAGGTCTCGATTCCGGAACTTGAAAAAATGATCGACATTGCCCGGTCGCATGGCGCCGTCGGCGCCAAACTCACGGGCGCCGGAGGCGGCGGTTCGATCGTTGCATTATGTCCGGGCAGAGAATCGGAAGTCGCCCGGGGACTGCATTCGGCAGGTTATCAAATTGTGCGTATGAGGGACCGATAGGGAATGTCGAAAGACGGAATCGTATCGTTCGAAAGCGAGGAGTTGATCCTCGTGGATAGCGGCGACAATGAAGTCGGATACCTGAGCAAGGACAAATGTCACGACGGTGACGGAGTACTGCATCGCGCTTTCTCGCTCTTCGTATTCAATACGGACGGCGAACTTCTGTTACAGCAACGCAGCGCCGGCAAACGGCTGTGGCCGTTATTCTGGTCGAATAGCGTTTGCAGCCATCCGAGGAAGGGCGAAACGATGGAAGTGGCCACGCGCCGTCGCCTGCACGAGGAACTCGATATCGAGGCCGAACTGGAGTTCGTTTACAAGTTTCCGTATCAGGCGCAATTCGGCGAGCACGGTTCCGAAAACGAGCTGTGCTCCGTGTACCTCGGAGAGACCGGGCAGTCATTTTCGGCAAATACGAACGAGATCGCGGCTGCGCGATATATCTCCCGGGAAGCACTGGAAAACGAGGTCATGACGAAGCCAGGGCAATTTACGCCCTGGTTCAGGATGGAATGGGAGCGGCTTTGCGAGGAGTTTGCCGGCAAGCTCGCTGAATATGCGAAATAACAGCGGGGACGGACCCGGACGGGTCCTTCCCTGACTATCCGACGTAGCGGTAGTATTCGATGCCGAGATCCTGAAACTGCCGCTCCTCGGTCTTGCCGACTTTCTCGATAATGAACTCGTCCTTCGGCAGGTAATCGAGGCCGGTTACCCTGCGCCCGTCGTGAAGCGCCTCGTATTGCTCGCAATCGAGATCGACTGCGAACTCCATTGCGTCATTGAAGCCGATCAAACGGGTTGACCCCCTCCACTCGCTGGCAATGCTCAGCGGAATCACTTCGGCCGCATCGCCGCTGCCGTACCCGAGCGTCAATACCTCCTCGTCGGTCAAATCGCGGCCTTCATCCAGTGCCTGCTCGAACCCGGCGGCCATCCACGCCGGCAACGCGGCGGTATAGAGGTTGCCGAGATCCAGCATCGTGTCACTGCCGAGCGCGAGCTTGTCGAGAATCTCACGGCGGTATTTTCGTGATGCGCGGAAGATCCTGAACACGGCCATCGTCAGCGGATAGACCTCGTAATTGAGGAGTTCGGGATCGGCAAGCCTGGCGACATCCGGTTTGCTGAGCATTTCAGCCAGCAGGGCCTCCGGTTCTACGCCGGCCTCGTAGCAATACGATGCGAGCTCTGCATGGTCCTCCGGATCGCCGCCGCCGAGCGCAAACAGGTACGCGACCGCCCAGGCGGTCTCCGGCATCCGGCGATAGGGCCTGTGCATGAACACGGTCTTGAGCGAGCGCAGGTACTCACCGGCGCACACTCCGCGTTTTGCATACATGTCGTTCAACGCGTGAAGCGTTTCATCGATATAGCAGGTGGTCGAGTACTTGCCGTTGAAGACGGGGAAGTCCTGTACCTGATGACTCTCGCTTCGGTTCTGGCCACAGAATCGCAGCATGGGCTTTCGGAAATCCATGATTCGGTAGTCGGAGGCCGCGCCGGAACTGACCAGGTCGACATGCGCGAGTTTCGGGTCTTCCTCGAGCAGCATGGCGACTGCGCCGGCGCCCTGTGTCGGCTCACCACTGCTGCCTCGCGCGTATTCGGCAATGTCCGCGCAAACGACGATGGCCTGACTACCGGCACCGTCGAGCGCGAGGTGTCTGAGCGCGCCCTTCATGCCGTAAACGCCTCCGAGACAGGCATGCTTGAATTCGGGGACTTCGCAGCTGCGGGAAATCGGCGCCTTGCCCTCCTTGACGAGGGCACGATCGACCATTCCCTTGACGATAATCGCCCCGGCGGAATTGTCGGTGCTGGATTCGGTGCCCAGCCCCAGGAACCTGACGCGTGAAGGATCGATATCGTACTGCCTGATCAGGCGCATTACCGCCGTCGCGGCGAGCGTATATACGCTCTGATTCGGGCCACGGACGCGGAAACTGCGCCCTACGACCTCGCGGATCTTGGGCCACTGGTTGCCGGTCCAGTCGCACCAGTCCTCCAACCACACCCTGAAC
Source organism: Woeseia sp. (assembly GCA_046760025.1). Classification (GTDB taxonomy): domain Bacteria; phylum Pseudomonadota; class Gammaproteobacteria; order Steroidobacterales; family Woeseiaceae; genus JACZWL01. The sequence continues at coordinate 8,383 of JBHIDG010000030.1, forward strand.
GGCGGTATATAGGCGGCGAGTCCGCTAATGCCGATGTTGTTTTTGTCCATGGACTCAGTCTTCGGATGTGGGCCGATGCGTAGCCCCGGAATTTTAGATGCCATCACAGGCTGTCTCAAGCCGGCTATTCTACCGCAATCCTGATTTGCTCTGAAAATACAGGGGGATCGTGCGGTATGTGCAGATGGTCGCCCAGCAGGAGCTGCAGCGTATGTTGTCCCGGGGAGAGAGTCAGCTCCGTTGCCGAGCTGCCATCACCGAAGTGGAGATGGTGCTCGTCTTTCGGAATCGGCAGATCGAAGTCGGGCAGGCTACCGTCGATAATCAGGTGATGGTGGCCGCTGTCCGGGCTGTCGTCGCCTGCGGGCACGACCGCCATCCCGGTCAGGCCGAATTCCACTCGAACCGGGTTAGTGACCCGCGCTCCGTCCGCAGGCATTATGAAAAATACTCGCGCACCGTCGGCGGACGATGTCCGTTCCATGACAGGCGGTTCTTCGACTCCGGCAGGCGCCGCAGTATCGGAGCCCGGCGGACTGCAGGCAGAAATGAGGACGAGCGCAAGTAAGATCAGCTGCGATTCAGGGAATGCTCTGTTCATCGTATGTCTCCCGGGCCTGGTGCTCGTCAATATCGCGTTGACGGAGCACTAGATCGAGAATGCCGCAAATAGGGCGGCAAAGGCAATCATCAGGCCGAAACTGATGCAGTATGAAAACGCAAGGATGATGAACTTGAATGCCGTGATCAGCAATCCCTGTCTGTACACGCGTTGCATGCCTCTGAAGAGATACACGGGGATGTAAAGTGACGCGCCGATCAGCACGGCGTCGGTTGCAGCCTCGTGAATACCGGTGAGCGCGGCAAACCTCGCGAATAGTATCTGAAGCGTGAGTATCAGAAAAAAGAAAGCGTGGTAATGCACGATGAAAAGCAGGTGCTCGACGTAGTAGCGCTTGGAGAGCGGATACAGGACTTTTAGCGCCAGTGCCATGAGCGGCAGCAGGAAGAAAAGCGCTGCCGGGACATTGTCGAGGAGTTTGTCAAAAAAGGCTCTGCCGGAATCGGCACGTACCTGTTCGCACATGACCCTGAGCCGCTCGGGCGTCAGACGGCCGGATAACCACATGGGCAACTCTGCCGACTCGAAGTCGGCGGTGTCGCAAGTAAAGGAGGATTCGCCGGCCGTAATATCGAGATTCATGGACGTCTCGTCTTCTTCTGTCAGTGCCGGCTCATCGATAATGATGCCGCGCATGCCCAGCTCCTCGAGCACTTCGTCCGGGATTTCGGCGGCGGTTTCTTCCTCTTCGCCCATCGCTTCGCTGGCAGGCTCGAACAACAGGCTGAACTCTTCCCTGGGGTCGAAAAATGCGACCAGGAAAAATACCACGCTCAGCACGAGGTAGGTCCGAAACGGGGGCATGAACCTGGCTCGGCGCCCGCGCAGATAGTCCCGGGTCAATCGACCCGGGCGCAGGATCAGTGGACCGAGAGTTCGCCAAAGCCTCGAGTCAAGCTCGAAGAGATCGCCGAAGGCGTCACGGATCAGCTCCCAGATGCTGATCAGGCGGCTGCGTGCTCGCTGACCGCAATTGCCGCAATACTGCCCGCCGAGTGTGGTTCCGCAATTGAGACAGGATGGCAGGGATCTCAGTTCCCTGTCGGAACCGTCGGCGCGGCGCAGAACGCGGCGGCTGGCCTCGAACTTCTCGCCAAACCGGTCGGTGGCCGACTGACGCAATTCGTTCGCTGGCCCGGTGAGGTATCGCTCCAGATCCTCGTCGCTGGCGACGTAATAATGGGTGACACGACGTGCGCGGCCCCGATCGTCTTGTTCCAGCTCGAAGGTCTCGGCTTTGAGGAAACCGGGCAGCTCGAGCATGTCTGCGGTGTGGTCTTCAAGCCAGGCATCAAGCGCATCGACGATATCCTGATCGACGTTGACCGTGACTTCATAGATGGGCCCTGCCGTGGATGACATGCACTAACCCGTTACGTCTTGCGCTTTTTCGTTACCTTTTTTTTGGCAGACGCCTTTTTTCCGGCCTTGCTCCTGGCCGACGTTTTTTTCTTCGCAACTTTCTTCCTGGCTGCCGCTTTTTTCGTCGCGGGTCCGGGAGCGGCCGCAGTGCCGCGAGCGCCCGCACGGCCGATCTCGTCCGGTGAGAAGTCATCGACGGCCAGGATATTCATGACTTTTTGGTGGTAGCCGCGCAGCTTCCTTGCTTCCGCTGTGGTGATCACTTCGGCGCTTTCGGCCTCGTCGATCTGGTGACCAAGATACTCGGACCGGATCAGACCTTCCTTTTGCGATTGGCGGAGCTTCTTCTCCAGCGGCGCCATTTGTTCGGAGAGCTCGAGGGCCTCCTGCAGCAGGCCTAACGGACTGCCCGGCTCGAGTGTGGTGTATGCCTCTCGGCTCAGCCGGTCACGCGCTTCACCAGGTCGGGTGATCAGCTCAACGATTTTCCTGCCGAGTTCATCCGCCGGTGAGGAATACGTACGGCCGCGCGGAAAGACGAACCAACGCAGCAGGAAGGCGATCGGTCGATTCGGGAAATTGCGCAGGAAGCCGTGCAGCTGTTCCTGTGCGCGGTACATGAGCGTTCGTACCGACCATTCGACGAGCGGCAGATCCGTGGCTCGCCGCCCCTGGTTTTCGAAATGCTTGAGAACGGCCGACGCGAGGTACATCGAACTGAGAACATCGCCGAGGCGCGCCGACAGCAATTCTTTCTGCTTGAGTTTTCCGCCCAGCGTCAGCATGGCAAAGTCCGTTGCCAGCGCGAAAGCCGCACTGTAGCGGTTGATGTTCTGATAGTAACGGCGCGTCGGCGTGTTCAGCGGAACCGAGCTGAATTTTGCATGAGTCAGCGCGAGGAAAAACGAACGCGCCAGATTGCTGATTGCATAACCGATATGTCCGAAGAGTGCCGCATCGAAGTCGACGAGCCCGCGCTTGGTGTCCTCGTCCTGCGCGGCATGCAGTTCTCTCAAGACATAAGGATGGCAACGCATGGCGCCTTGCCCGAATATGATCAGGCTGCGCGTGAGAATATTTGCGCCCTCGACCGTGATCGCAATCGGCGTTGACATGAATCCGCGGCCCACATAGTTGTTCGGGCCCAGCATCACCCCCTTTCCGCCGTGAACGTCCATTGTATCGTTTGCAACCTTGCGGCCCATCTCCGTGCAGTGATATTTGAGAATGGCGGAAGGGACAGCCGGTTTTTCGCCCTGGTCGATCGCGCCGGCAGTGACCGACACGGCAGCGTTCATGATATAGGTATGTCCGGCAATCCGGGCCAGCGCCTCGCCGACGCCATCGAACTTTGCGACCGGCGCATTGAACTGCCTGCGAATTCGGGTGTAGGCACCGGCGGCATAGACCGCGGCCTGGCTGCCGCCGGCGGCGCTTGACGGCAGCGTGATCGCCCGGCCGACCGACAGGAGTTCGACCAGCATCTTCCATCCCTTGCCGGCCATCTCCTGTCCGCCGATGATGTAGTCGAGCGGCACGAATACGTCCTTTCCGGAAGTCGGCCCGTTCTGAAACGGTATGTTCATCGGGACATGTCGTCGGCCGACGGTAACGCCCGGCGTGTCGGTGGGAACGAGTGCCGCGGTAATTCCGTAGTCGTCCTGATCGCCGATCAGGTGGTCGGGGTCATAGAGTTTGAAGGCGAGCCCGAGGACCGTTGCGACCGGCGCCAGCGTAATATAGCGCTTGTCCCAGTTGAGCCTGATACCGGTGATGCTCTTGCCGTTCCACATGCCCTTGCAGACTATGCCGCTGTCGATCAGGGCAGCGGCGTCCGATCCTGCCTGAGGCGAGGTCAGCGCAAAACACGGGATCTCGTCGGCCGTGGCAAGGCCGGGCAGGTACCGGTTTTTCTGTTGTTCGGTACCGTAGTGCAACAGCAGCTCGGCGGGGCCGAGGGAGTTGGGAACGCCGACCGTGGACGACGCGGTCGTGCTGCGGCTCGCCAGCTTCATGATAACCGTCGCGTTGGCATACGACGAAAATTCCAAACCGCCGTACTTCTTTGGAATGATCATCGCGAAGAACTTGTGCTGCTTTATGAACTGCCAGACGTGCTCCGGCATATCGCCGAGCTCGTGGCTGATCTGCCAATCGTCGAGCATCGAGCACAGCTGTTCGCAGGGGCCATCCATAAAGGCCTGTTCCTCCTCCGATAAAGCCGGTGCCGGCAACGACATCAGCCGATCCCAGTTCGGCATGCCGGAGAACAATTCGCCGTCCCACCATACGTTGCCGGCTTCCAGGGCCTCCCGTTCGGTATCCGACATCGTCGGCAGCATGCTGCGATAAGCCTCGAGGGCCGGCCTGGTGATCTTCTCGCGGCGGAACTCGACCAGGTTCGGCACGACCATGACACCGAACAGCAACCAGAGCAGCAGGAGCCACAGGAATCCGCCCTCGCCGAGTATCGTATAGGTCAGCAGAGCGATGCCGGTGGCGACGGTGGATGTATGCAGGGCTATTCGGTTGTATGCGAGAGCGATAGCGCCGCCGGCAAACAGCAGGAACCAGAACAGGCTAACGATGAATCCGGACATAAAGGAACCCTATCACCGGGACTCCCGGGGCGCCATAGACGGGTTCCTGAGACAGGTCCTAGAGTAACCCCTCGATCGCGGCGCGTTCCTCTCTGAGTTCGGCCTCAGTTTTTTCCATTCGTTCCCTGCTGAAGTCACTGATGCCGAGTCCCTGAACGATCTCGTAACGTCCGTCATTGCAGCGAACGGGGTAGGAATAGATGACACCCTCTTCTATGCCGTAGCTGCCGTCGGCAGTCACGCCCATGCTCACCCAGTCGTCCGCCGGGGACCCGAGCACCCAATCATGCATGTGATCGATCGCCGCCGACGCGGCAGAGGCTGCCGAGGAGGCGCCCCGTGCCTTGATAATGGCCGCTCCGCGTTGCTGCACTATCGGAATGAACTCTCCGGTCAGCCAGTCTTCATCGACAAGGCTCAACGCCGCCTGCCCGGCGACGACCGCATGATGAATATCCGGATACTGGGTTGCCGAATGGTTGCCCCAGATCGTCAACTGTTTCACATCCGAGACATGCCTGCCCGTCCGTTTGGCGAGCTGTGCAACAGCGCGATTGTGATCCAGCCGGGTCATCGCCGTGAAATTGACGCGATCGATGTCCGGGGCGTTCGAACTCGTGATCAATGCGTTGGTGTTGGCCGGGTTGCCGACCACCAGGACCTTGATGTGACGACTGGCATGATGGTTGATCGCCTTGCCCTGGACCGAGAATATCTGTGCATTCGCCTCCAGCAGGTCCTTGCGCTCCATGCCGGGTCCGCGCGGCCGTGCGCCGACCAGCAGGGCGTAGTCGCTGTTCATGAACGCGACGTCTGCATCATCGGTAGCCACTACGCCGGACAGCGTATCGAACGCACAATCGTCCAGCTCCATGACAACGCCTTCGAGTGCCGGCAGTGCCGGCGTGATCTCGAGCAGTTGCAGGACGACGGGCTGATCGGGTCCCAGCATCTGCCCGGAGGCAATGCGGAAGGCCAGCTGATAGCCGATCTGTCCGGCGGCGCCGGTGATGGTGACGCGTACGGGATCCTTCATTCTTCTTGTCCTGGTTGAAATGTGTGCAGCAGCAAGCGGCAGGATACCAGCATCTATCGCGCCCCGGGCGGCTCGAAGTCAGGGTGCGCTGCATCGAAGAGCGTCAGCTCGGCTCGAGCCTGATCGTGCTTGCCGGCTTCCCTCAAATCAGATATGCATCGCCACCACTTCAGGGCATCGGAGCTTTGTTCTTCCGTACAATATCTCTCCTGCACGTCGGACGTGCCGAATGCCGCAACTGCTTCAGGCTGTTTGTCTGTCTGCCGGGATTGTCGGAGTTCGGAGATAGCATGTTGTGTGACCGGATCCATCTCTCGCATGCGTTTCGCGCTGTTCTCGATCATTCGGCCGAAATCGCCTGTAGCACCGTTGTCATGTGCCGGGACATTCTCCCGGGGAAAACTTTCGATGCGCCCGGCATCGTCGGCGGCAGGTGTGCTCGGTCCGGCTCCGATCCCGAAATCCGCGGCCGGTGGAGTTTCCGGTGGCCTGGTCAACTCGAGCACCAATGCGAGACTGAGCAGCAGCGTTGCGACAAAAGCCAGCGGGCGGAACCAGTACGCGGTGAAGCCCTGCAGGCCGGAATGCCTGACGGCCTTTATCGCTTGCTCGAGTATCTTCGCATCGATTTCCGGGGGCACCCGCTCCGTCGCGGTCGCGCGATACTTGGCCGACACGACGTTGTTGTCCCGGTCCTGATTCATGATCGGGTTCCGGGCATGGTAGCGGGGCCGGCGAGAGCGGCTTTCAGCTTGTTCATCGCATAACGCAGGCGGCTCTTCGCCGTCTCGCGGTTCACTCCGGTCAGCTGTGCGATGGTATCAAGACTCAGGCCGGCTTCCTCGTGAAGCAGAAAGACGTCCCGCTGTTCGTCCGGCAACGTGAGGAGCGCGTCGTCGAGCCGCTTGCGTGCGAGATGCTTCTCCGCAGCGAGATCCGGTTGGTCGCCCGGGTTTGTGCTCAGGTCCGGGTCCACGTCTGTCTCCGCGCGGTGCCGCTTGCTTCTCCGGACGTGGTCGATGAAGCAATTGTGTGCAACGCGATAGAGGAATGTCGTGAACTTGGCTGTCGCCCTGTAGTTGCGCCGTGACTTTATGATTTTGCCCCACACCTCCTGAAACACGTCTTCCGCGGCATCGCGGTCCATGCAGCGACGCAGCAGATACCGGTACAGGGAGCCATTGTGCCGCCTGTATAAGGTTTCGAATGCCGCGATATCGCCGTCCCT
>JBHIDG010000031.1:0-15183 GCA_046760025.1 Woeseia sp.
ATCAAGCAAACCCTCTATCGCACGGGTGCGGACTCCCCGATCGTCGACCACCTCGTGCAAGCTGCGAAGTCCGGCAAGGAAATTTCCGTTGTCATCGAATTGATGGCACGATTCGACGAAGCGGAGAATATTGCGCTGGCTAACCGTCTGCAGGAGGCGGGGGCGCACGTAGTGTATGGTCTCGTCGGCTACAAGACGCATGCGAAGATGGCCCTGATCGTGCGGCGCGAGCAGGGCAGGTTGAGGCGCTATGTACACCTCGGCACCGGCAATTATCACCGCGGAACGACGCGTATATACACCGACTACGGCTACCTGAGCTGCAACCGGAAACTCGGTGAAGACGTTCACAAGGTCTTCATGCAGTTAACGAGCCTTACAGAGGCGAATGACCTCGTCAAGGTGCTCACGGCTCCGTTTAATCTCTTCGATGCGATGATTTCGAGAATCGAGCGCGAAGTGGAATTCGCGAAGACCGGCAAGAAAGCCTACATCATCGCCAAGATAAACTCGCTCACAGAACCGAAAATTGTCGACGCCCTGTACAACGCGTCTTCGGAGGGCGTGAAGATCGATCTGATTGTCAGGGGTATTTGCTCGTTGCGACCGGGCGTGCCGGGTCTGTCCGAAAATATTCACGTGCGATCCATTGTTGGCCGGTTTCTCGAGCACTCACGCGTTTTCTATTTCAGAAATGACGGGGATGAAGAATACTTCTGCGCCAGCGCCGATTGGATGGATCGCAACTTTTTCCGTAGGACGGAGACCTGTTTCCCGATCAGACAGAAACCGCTCAAGAAAAAGCTGATGAAAGACCTGAAGTTATTCCTCGCCGACAACTGCCAGGCGTGGGAACTGCAGGGCGATGGCAGTTATGTCCGTCTGAGCCCGGGCAACGATGCGCCCGTGTCGGTACAACAGAAGCTGCTCGAGCAGCTGGCTTCGTCATCCTGAACGAGAACCTATCTGAAAACGAGCTTTAATCCGGCAGCCGCAAGATATCGCTGTTCGCGCTCCAGGTCGGCCACGGTCAGCGGATTTTCCGAAAGCCATCGGGCCGGAAACTTCAGACATACCGTGTCTTCGCCGACGTTGAGTGCCACTTTCGGCGGCTGATGCGTCGATCGACTGCGGTTCAACAACACCGCGAGGCGTAGCAGCAATGCCAGCCGCAGTGTTCGGTCCCGCCACGCACCCGGAATCCTGAGGCTCGCGTTCATGTCGATCCGTGTTCTCTGGCTGGAGATCAGGAATGCGAGAATAATTTGCTCGGCGCGAGGAAATCCCGGCAAATCGGCATTCTCGGCGACGTACGCACCGTGGCGCTGGTAACCATCGTGCGAAACATCGAGTCCTATCTCGTGCAGCCTGGACGCCCACTCGAGCAAACTCGCCGCCAGTGGGGACTCGAGCCTCCACGGCGTCCTGCATTGACTGAGCAGGTCGTTCGCCGTTCCCGCTACACGCACCGCCTGGGCCTCATCGACGTTGTATCGCGACGCCAGTGCCCGAACGCTTCGCTCCCGCGCATCCTCGTGGTGCAGCCTGCCGAGATGATCGTACAGAAGGCCCTCGCGGAGCGCGCCATCGGATATCGCCAGATTGTCGACGCGCAGCCCTTCCAGCAGTTCGACAAGTATCGACAGCCCGCCCGGCCAGACCTGCGCACGCCGTTCCGAGAGTCCGGGCAATGAAAGCGAGGAAGTATTCTCGAACGCCAGGACTCTCTCGATCAGGTGTTCCACTGCCCCGGGCGTCAGGTCATTCGACTCGATGACCCCGAGTTCGCGAGCCACCGCCTCGGTCGCGATGATCGAGCCGGACGTGCCGATGGACTCCATATCCGCCAAGTCGCGAAAATATGCCTTGACGGGTCGAAGCTCCAGGCTCGCAGCGAGTCTTGCTTCGTCGAATGCCCGCTTCGATATCCGGCCGTCTTCGAAATACCGCTCTGTCACCGCTACGCATCCGAGGTGCAGACTCTCGAGCACTTCCGGTTTGGATCCCCGTCCCAGAATCAACTCGGTGCTGCCGCCACCGATATCGAGGACCAGACGCGGACCTTCGTTCGGCGGCAGGCTATGCGTGACCCCGTTGTAAATCAGGCGAGCCTCTTCGATACCCGATACGACTTCGATTGGATGGCCGAGCACCGCCTCCGCTTCGGCAAGGAATTTCTGGCTGTCACGGGCTCGCCTGAGCGCGTTTGTCCCCGCCGCCCGTACGCTCGACGCATGCATGTCGCGCAAGCGCTCTCCGAATCGGGACAGACAATTTCTTGCGCGTAGTTTCGCAGCATCCGAAAGCAGGCCGTCTTCGCTCAAACCTTCCGCAAGCCTGACTGTTTCGCGGAGTCGATCGATAATTGCGAGCTGACCATGCCGCAACTCACCAACGACCATGTGAAAGCTGTTGGAGCCCAGATCTACTGCTGCGATTACCGCAGGTGCGAGCTCACGTAGGCGTTCGTTTGCCGATACTTCGCTGATGCTTATTTGATTATCCGTTCAGACGGTGAACGACGATCCGCAGCCGCAAGTCGTCGTCGCGTTCGGATTCCGAATGACGAACTGCGCGCCCTGCAGATCTTCCTTGTAGTCGATCTCGGCGCCCATGAGATATTGCACGCTCATCGGATCGACAACGAGGGTAACGCCCAGGTTTTCGACACTCGAGTCTCCTTCTTCGATTTTCTCATCGAAGGTAAACCCGTATTGAAAACCGGAGCAACCGCCGCCTGCAACGAAGACGCGGAGCATAAGATCGGGATTGTCTTCTTCGGCAATCAATTCACTGACCTTGCTGGCCGCCGCATCCGTGAATACCAGGGGAGGCGGAGCGGCTACCGAGCCAATTGTCGGCCTGTCTTTATCCATACTCAGGTGCTCGCAGCAGCGGCCGGCGCTACCGAAACTTCGATGTCCTCACTGGTCTTGCTCTTTCGCAATGGCACCTGACCGTCCGGTTGATGAACGAGCTTGCCATTAATCTCGGCGCCGATCGCCATTTCGATCAGATTGTAATATACATTACCTATGACCCTGGCTGTCGGCCCGAGTTCGACCCGTCGATTCGCGAACACATCGCCGCGGACAATGCCGTTCAGGACAACATAAGGAACGGTGACACCGCCCTCGACAATGGCGTCCTCGCTGATACTCAATGCCGAACTACTGTCCGGATCCGCATTGACATTCCCTTTAACGGTACCGTCGATATGACAACCGCCTTCAAAGAACAGGTCGCCGTTGACTTTTGAATTTGGCCCGACAAGCGTGTCAATGATGCTGTGCCGGCGTTGCTTGCGCCCGAACATGTATTACTCCCTGGACTAACTCTGGCCGGTTTGCCAGAGAAAACTCTGCTTAACGCTCGCGATCGCCTTCGTTCGCGAAAGTACTTCTATGTTGATTTTTTCCGGCAGAAAACCTTCTGGCAATATGAGCTGCCGGTCGAAGTTCTGAAAGTATCGAAACGAAAAAGGCCAGTTGCTTTTTTCATCTGCCGGTACAAGTTGTTCGAGACTATAGGTGGTTGCTATCCCGTCCTGCGCACCCTCCAGACTGACATTGACTTCACCCTTGACGCTGCGATCGTGCTGCATGACCTGAACCAGAACGAGCCTGATGTGGTACTGCCTGTCGTCTCTGCCCTTTCTCAGGCGCAGGTCCTGAACCCTGAGCCCGCGTTGCCCGTCGGCCGGAGAAATAATGCCGCGATAAAAAGCAATGGCATCGCGCTGTTCCTGAATCTTCTCCTGCAGATTCGCCAGGCTCGTTTCTACGTCCGCGTACGCTTCACGATCGATATTTCGGTGCGTTTCAAGAAGCGCCATTTCCTGCTTGAGCGCGACGATCGTCTTGTCGAGTTGCGCGATCTGATCCTCGTAATCGTCACGTTGCCGCGCCGCATCGACGATATTGTAGTCGGCCTGAATGCGTCCGAATTCGAATACCAGGTATCCGCCGACCACCAACGCAATAACGATCGCTGCCCTGATGGCCCACGTGCGCCCGCTGTTGTAGGTAAACGAAGCTGAACTGCTGCCTGCCACGACGGCCCCCGGCTGTGTCCCAATGCCTTATGTTACGCGCAGGCTCCCGCAAACAGAAGTGCGATAGATCACGGAATTTGCGAAAAATCAGCGGGTAATTGGGGATTCTTCGTGCCAGATATGGCCCGGGCCCCGGTTTGCCGGTAATGTCGGCCCATGCAATTGGCGAGCTTTCTGTTGTGGTTCAAGGCCCTCCACGTCGCTTTCATGGTGACCTGGTTCGCCGGCCTTTTCTATCTGCCAAGGCTATTTGTTTATCACGCCGAGTGCGCCGACGAGCCGAGCCGCCGACGCTTCACACTGATGGAAAAGCGTCTTTTCGCCATCATGACCATAGGCGCCGTCACAACGGCAGTGTTCGGCCTCTTGTTGCTCGCCATAATCCCGGGCTTGGTGTCGCAGATCTGGTTTCAGGCAAAACTGGTTTTCCTGGCAGGCATGGTGGTCTACCACTGGCGTTGCCGGCAATGGATCAGGGCACTCGAGTCGACGATGCTGACGCAGGAATCGCGGGGACTGCGCTGGTTCAATGAAATTCCGGTGATCTTCCTGCTCGGAATCATTCTGCTGGCGGTTCTAAAGCCCTTCTGAGCGGGCGGCCCTCAGATCCTTGTCGAACACGGCACGCCAGCGCTTCGGCCACCACCTTGGCCGCGGCGGCAGACCCGTCGGGTAAATGTAGGGTCCGAGTTCGTGCAGCGCCCTTGCATAGACGCGCCGCTTGAAATATATGACTTCATTAACCGGGCGCCAGAAGTCCACCCAGCGCCAGCGGTCGAACTCCGGGCTGTCACCACGATCGAAGCGCACTCTCCCTTCGGGGCCCACCAGCCTGAGAATGAACCACCGTTGTTTTTGACCGATGCACAGCGGCCCGCCGCCACGCCGCAGGAATTTCTCAGGCAGCCTGTATTTCAACCAGTCGCGGGTCGCACCGAGGATTTCGACATCTCCGGCATCAAGACCGACTTCCTCGTGCAATTCGCGATACATGGCCTGCTCGGGACTTTCGCCGACACGCATGCCACCCTGTGGAAACTGCCAGCCCTTACTGCCGATGCGCCCGGCTAGCAACAACTTGCCATCCGCATTCGAAAGGATTATGCCGACATTTGCCCGAAAGCCGTCTGAATCGATGTCGTCGCTGATCATGTGATTTAATGAATATTCCACTAAACCGTCGGGCTGTCCAGGAGACGCTACCTTGATAACCAGACGCCAGAGCCTGCTGTTTTGCGGATTGGCGGCGCTTGCGGCATTGGCCGTTCTGGCCGCGATGGTTTCTGGCAGCGCGACTGTCGGCATGGCGGAGCTCATGCGTACCCTAAGTGGCAACGCTCCCGACCATGTCCGCATGCTGGTCATCGATTTGCGTCTGCCGAGGGCGCTGACCGCCTTCGGGGTCGGCGGCCTGCTCGCGGTCGCAGGCGTTCTGATGCAGGTTCTGCTACGCAATCCTCTGGCGGAGCCCTATATCCTGGGCAGCTCCGGCGGCGCCGCGGTTGCCGCCTTGCTCTGCATGCTGCTTGGCTGGGGCAGCACGATCGTCGATCTCGCCGCATTCGGCGGCGCCATGGCGGCGACGCTGCTGGTGTTTTCGATTGCTCAGGGCACCGGCAGCTGGACGCCCACCCGTCTGCTGTTGACCGGCGTCGTTCTGGCAGCAGGATTCAGTGCCGTGACTACGCTGCTGCTGGCACTGAGTCCCGACCAGAACCTGCGCGGCATGCTGTTCTGGTTAATGGGCGACCTGAGTTTTGCGTATTCGCCGGCCCGCAGTCTGTGGTTGCTCGCCGTGATGAGCATCGCCGGCATTCTTGTCGCGAGACATCTCAACGTCCTGGCACGCGGGGAACTGCAGGCAGCAATCGTTGGGATGCCGGTTGCCGCGTTTCGCCTGATCATCTTCGCCGTCACCGCGCTCGCGACGGCCGTCTCCGTCACGACCGTCGGCGTTATCGGCTTTATCGGCCTGGTAGTTCCGCATCTGATTCGGCTTGTCATCGGCAGCGACCACCGAATCGTGTTGCCGGCATCGGCACTGGCCGGCGGCTGCCTGCTCGTTGTCGCAGACACACTTGCAAGAACCGTGATGGCGCCGCGTCAGTTGCCGGTCGGGGCACTCACAGCGGCTCTGGGTGTGCCCCTGTTTCTCATACTGATGAGCCGTAGCCGGAGGAGGGCCTAGAACCCATCTCGATAATCCACACGGCCGCGAAGCAACCCGCATGGTATGGGCGCGATGCCATCCGTGACCGGGAGATCGGTCGTCGCTCTGTCCTCTCGTGCAGCTTCATGCGACCGCAGCATTTGCACCTTCAATCACGACCCTGTCGCGGCCTGCCGCCTTCGCCTCATAGAGAGCCATGTCCGCGCGGGCGATCAAGGCCTCGCCGACCGCCTTGAGATCCTCGGTCGCCTGATCCGGCGCTATGCTCGCAATGCCGATTGATGCGGTAATCATCACGGACCCTTCGCGGCCGAATTCGATGGGGGCTTCCGATATGGAACGGCGTATTCGCTCCGCGAGCAGGACCCCGGCATCGGAATCCGTATTCGGTAGCAGGACAACGAATTCCTCGCCGCCATATCGCGCAGCCACATCGCTTGCCCGTACTTCCGACTCCACCCTTTGCGCAAGCTCGGAAATCACTTCGTCCCCGGCGATGTGGCCAAAAGAATCGTTGACCCGTTTGAAGTGGTCGATGTCGATCATCAAACAGACGAGAGTGCTACCGTCGCGCATTGCGCGTGCCAGCTCCTCCCCGAGTCGAACCTGCAGGTATCGGCGGTTATGCCGTCCCGTTAGTACATCCGTGAACCCGCTTCGCCTGAGTCGCGCCCTGTTTACGGCGTTCTCGAGCGCGAACGAGGCGATGACGCCCAGGCGCGCAAAGAAGTCGGTGGCATGTGCGCGAGTGAAGCGGGACTCATTATCGCTGCCGAAATTCAGGCTGCCGACAAGCTCGCCATGGTGCATGAGCGGAATCACGGCAATGCTCGCGATATCATCCCTGCCCGAAAAAATGAGTCGATGATCCGATGGGGAAAACTGTCCCACCCATGGCTTTGCCAATGTGGCACATTGCGGTGCGAGCACCGCGAGCGAATCGACAAGCAGCAGCCCGGGCAGGTCTTCGGGCTGAGTCCCGCCTGCGGCGAGCAGGTGACGAATATCGTGGTCGGGATCACAGATCACGACGGTGACCTGGCTCAGACCGTAGCTGTCGGCCAGTCCGAAGATCATCCCTTGAAACAGACTACGTAGATCCCCGGCCTGCAGGAGCGAAAGTTCGCGCTCCTGGGATTTTCGAAAAATGCTCTCGTTTCTGGCGGCCTGTTGGTGCAGCTCGGCGAGCTGCCTGCGCAAGTCCCGCAGTTCTGCTGACTGGTTTTCCATGGTCCCCATCGATCCCGGTCCGCAAACTTGTTCCCAGGATGGGCCTTTTACCAAAAAGAAACGCCCGCGTCGCTGTCCGAGCCCGCAGCTTGGCGCATCGATCAATGTCGGATTGCCAGGTAGTCACGCCCTTTTTTCATGAGTTCGACAAACCCTGCCTCGTCACCGTCGGCAACCAGCTGCCGTATGCGCTCGGCGGACTCGCAGAGAGCGTCCAGCGGTTTGAGTCCGAATCTGTTCAGGTTCTGGATCTCGAAATACAGATATGGGTTGTCCTGCGCCACGAGAGCCGAGACGAGCAGCTGGGCATCAAACGTCGTGGAGGAAAGTTGTGCGAGCTTTGGTGCGGCTTCACCGCTGTCGGCGAGCGCGTTAAAGAAGGCTATGTTGAGCGCGTGGGACAGGCCCAGCACGTAGGCGATCAGGCGGTCATGATCGTCCAGGTCCATATCCAGTTCATCCACCATTGTTGCCGAAAACAGTCCCTTGGCAGCCGTCGTTGCTTCCTGGCTGCCGGCATCGATGAAGATGAGGTGGCGCCCGGACAACAGCTCTGTTTCCGGGCCGAACATCGGGTGTAGCGAAGCGACGCGGCAACCGGCATCTCTCAGCCGCTCGAGCCCGTCGCGCAACGGCGTTTTCAACGAGCCGATGTCAAAAACAAGGCCGGGCGGTTTCCGGTCAGCCAGGTCAATCAGGATCTGGTTGGAAACGGCCAGGGGGGTCGCAACGACGATAACGTCGTAATCCACGCCGGCCTTTTTCCAGTCGGAGAATCGGTTCTGCGCATTTTCGACGCCTGGATCGGCCACCACAGTCAGGAAGCCCTGTGATGTAAAGAAGTCGACGAACCAGCCACCCATTTTTCCTGCCCCGCCGATAACCAGGACGCGCCGGCCATCACCCTTGCCTTCCGCGACGACGCGATCCCGTTCCTGGCTGGCAAGCGATGAGCGTATGAGCGTACGCATGACTTCATCCGCAATATTCGGATCTATCGACAGCGATTCCGCCTGCCGGCGCGCCGACTCGATGACATCTTTCTCACGTTCGAAATCGCGCGTCGCGCGGCCCAGAGATTGCTTGCTCCGCCCGATTTCACCTGCCAGGCGTTGACGCTCGGCAATGAGCTCGATCAGGCGGCGATCGATAGATGAAAGACTGTTGCGTAGTTCGTCGAGGTTCATTGTCCGCCTGTGGTCCGTACCTGCGCGTACACGCGATGGGTGACGTTTTACAGCAGCCGGGCAAATAACAGAAGGCCGCCGACCTCAGTGGTGGCGATGGTGTCGGCGATGCCGATGCCGGTCTCGATGATGGTGACGATAGGGCCGGTGATACTTTCGCTCGTAACGATAGATATCGTAAAGCCCGTGCCAGCTCAAATAGAGGTCGTATCTGTACGGACTGCGCCAGTACCAGCGGCGAAAATCATGGTGTCGGGCCAGCCAGGACGGATAGTGATGGCCGTGCCTGACAACATAGTGCCCGTCGTAAGGAAAATGACTTTTGTAGAAACTTCCATGTGCCAACGCCTCGGGCGCAGAGCCGACGAACAGCGCGCTCATGAGAACCAGCGACCAGACCAAGCGTTTCATGACCAACTCCTTTTCATTCAGTGCGGGCATAGAATAGGCCCTTGCAGATGAATCGACGCTGAATTCAAGTTATTGTTTTCGTTAATTTTATGAACGGCGACTGAACATGCTTGCCAATCGTGCGAATATCGCCCTTCAGCCGATAAGCAACCAAAAAGGAACGGGCCGAAATGAAGACTCGCGCTGCCGTTGCCTGGGAAGCAGGCAAGCCGCTTGAGATCGCGGAAATCCAGGTCGATGGACCTAAGGAAGGCGAAGTATTGCTGCGCAATGTAGCAACCGGAGTCTGCCATACGGATGCGTTTACATTGTCGGGCGAGGACCCCGAGGGGATATTTCCCGCGGTTCTGGGCCATGAGGGTGGAGCGATCGTCGAGGAGCTCGGTGCCGGCGTCACAGGCCTGAAGGCCGGCGATCACGTGATTCCGCTTTATACACCCGAATGCGGGGAGTGCAGTTTCTGCACCTCGGGCAAGACCAACCTGTGCCAGGCAATCAGGGTGACCCAGGGACAGGGCCTTATGCCGGACGGCACATCACGCTTCTCGCACAACGGCAAGCAGATATTCCATTTCATGGGCACCTCGACATTCAGCGAATATACCGTCTTGCCCGAGATTGCCGTTGCCAGAATCAGCGACAAGGCGCCGTTGGAAAAAGTCTGTCTCCTCGGTTGCGGAGTCACGACCGGAATAGGCGCCGTATTGAATACGGCCAGGGTCGAGCCCGGCGCGACTGTCGCGGTCTTCGGTCTCGGCGGCGTGGGCTTGAGCGCTATCCAGGGAGCAACAATGGCGCAAGCCGGACGCATCCTGGCTATCGACATCAACCCGGGCAAGTTCGAGCTGGCCAGACAAATGGGTGCAACCGACACGGTGAATCCGCAAGATCACGGCGGTCCGATACAGGACGTCATCGTCGATATGACGGACGGCGGCGTCGATTACTCGTTCGAGTGCGTCGGCAATGTCGAACTGATGAGGGCCGCGCTGGAATGCTGTCACAAAGGTTGGGGTGAGTCGGTAATCATCGGCGTCGCAGGCGCGGGCAAGGAGATATCGACACGACCGTTTCAACTGGTCACGGGCCGCGTCTGGCGTGGAACCGCCTTCGGCGGGTGCAGGGGCCGTTCGCAGCTGCCCGGCATGGTGGATCAATACATGAACGGCGAAATCAAGATCGACGAATTCATCACCCACTCGATGCCGCTGGAAGACATCAACGAGGCATTCGACCTGATGCATGAGGGCAAGAGCATTCGCTCTGTCGTGCACTTCTGAAATTGCCCAGAACGCAGCTCGCCAATCCTCATGGCCGCAGAGTCGCGTCGCGGCCATGAGGATTGGCGAGCCCGGTGCCCGAGTCGCCGTCGCAACGACTTCGCAACTCGCGGCCGATGCGGCAGCCGAAATCGCCGACCAGGGGGGTAACGCGGTCGATTGCGCCGTCGCCGCAGCCATGTTCGCGATCAACACCGAGCCCGGCGTGTGCGCCCTGCCCGGCAGCGCATACGTCACCGTCTGGCCACCACACGCCGACCCGGTCACGATCGACGGCAATGTTGCGGTCCCCGGCAAGGGCTTGCCGCCCGAAAACAGAATTGGAGGTGCGGTTCCCGTGTCCATGGAATACGGCGGCGGCATCGAAACGCTCGTCGGGCCGGGTTCCGTCGCTGTGCCCGGTACCCTTGCCGCGCTGGAACGGGCATCAGAGCGATTCGGGAAGGTTTCCTGGCAACAGCTGCTCGATCCCACCATTCGCGCAGCCAGGACCGGTTTTCCACTTCCCGCGTCCTGTCATTTCTACCTGAAATATTCCGGCGACATCGTCTTCGGTCGCAGCGAAGACGGGTATGGCGCCTTGCACCAGGCGAACGGTTCCTTGCGCGACGCCCAGAGCAACATCGTCGTTCCCCACCTCGCCGATAGCCTGGAGGCGATCGCGTGCGAGGGCAGCCGTATTTTCTACGAGGGAGAAATCGCATCCATCCTGGCTGATCACGTGCGGCAAGGTGGCGGGGCCTTGACGCTCGAAGACCTGCAGTCCTATGAACCGATTACAAGGCCGTCTCTTTGCACAGACCTTGGCGAGTGGCGCATCGCTACCAATCCGCCACCGGCGGTTGGCGGCGCGGTACTGACGGCAATGCTGCTCGCCTTCCGGGAAATGCCGGCAACGAGTTGGAGCGAAGAATCGCTGCGGCAACTGGTATCCGTACAACACGCAGTGCTTGACTATCGAAAAGAGCATCTTGATTTGTCCGAAGACGTTGCGGCGGATGTAGCGAAGCTGCTCGAGCAGGCTCGATCAGGTCAACTTGTCGGCCGGTATCTGTCCGCATCGACGGTCCATACCTCCGCCGTCGACGACGCGAGCCTGGCCTGCGCCATCACCGCCTCGTCAGGTTACGGTTCCGGCGAAATGCCGAAAGGCACCGGATTGTGGCTGAATAACTGCCTGGGCGAACTCGAACTGAATCGCAAGGGATTGGCAGCCGGGCCGCCGGGCATACGCCTGCCCTCCAATATGGCGCCCGGGGCCGCTCGCAGCACCAGGCAGGTCTTGGCAATCGGTTCGCCCGGCGCGGATCGCATTACCACGGCCCTGCACCAATTCCTGATCAATTTCGTTCAGGTCGGACTATCGCTTGAAGATGCCGTGGCTCACCCGCGCGCGCATCTCGAGATTTCGGACTCCGGGCTGAACCTAGCCGTAGAGCCGGGCCTGGAAATGCCGGCGCTCGATATCACGGTCACGCCCTATCCCGAGATCGGCATGTATTTCGGGGGCGTAGGGGCGGCATTGTTCGATACGGAGACCGGATTCGAGGTGGCCGCCGATCCCCGACGCGAAGGCGGAACCTTCATTTCTGGGTAGCACACAACATCTGGTAGTCTGCGGCGATCGTCGGTCAGCCCCGACCAGAAAACCCGGAGTCAGACTTGGGCAAGTCAAAAAATTGGGATCGTCTTCCTGACCAATTGCCAGCCGATCCGATGCATTGGGCGGACGCATGGATCAGAGAAGCGATGGCCGGCAAGATTCAGAGGAACCCGAACTCGTTCACGGTGACCACCGTGGATGCCGAGTCCAATCCGTCTGCGCGCGTCGTGCTCTGCAAGGAGTTCGTTCCCGATCCCGGCTACTTCGTTTTCTACACCAACTACAACTCGAGGAAGGTGAAAGAGATCGAGCAGTGCGCCAAAGTGGCGGCCGTGTTTCACTGGGATGCGCTCGGCCGCCAGATTCGCATCGAGGGACTCGCGGTCCGTTCTCCAGAGACTGAAAGCGACGATTATTTCGAAACGCGGGAGTGGCGCAGTCAGCTAGGTGCATGGGCCAGCGACCAGAGCGAGACCGTCGAATCACGCGAAGCGCTGCTTGCGCAATTGAAAGAGCGGGCCGTGCAACTCGGGCTGTCCTTGTCGGACGACCTGCAAACCCTTACGGGCAACGACCAGCCCAAGATCGATCGCCCGCCTCACTGGGGCGGCATACGAGTCTGGGCCAGTGTAATCGAGCTTTGGATCGAAGGCCGGGGCAGAATTCATGACCGCGGCGAGTGGAGACGGGAACTCGTCCGGACATCAGATCACGCATTCAGTACGACCCCGTGGGGCGGCGTACGCCTGCAGCCGTGAGTAGCTGGCTGCTTGAACGGACCATTACCTGCCCGTACTGCGCGGAGTCGATGAACATCCTTGTCGACCTGTCCGGCGGCGGACAAAGCTATGTTGAGGATTGCCAGGTCTGTTGCCAGCCCATGCAGATTTGTTTCGACACGCGCGACACCGAACTCACCGAGCTGAGGGTGGATCGTGGCGGCTGAATCGCTGCACATGAACTGGCGAAGTTTCCTGTTGCTGATCGCCTGCATCGCCTCCGCACGTGCAGAAATCGTTCTCCAGCAGGGCACCAACCTCTCCGCGGATGTCTCCACCGTCGACGCCCGTCTGGCGATCGACCTGCTCGGTAGCATCTGGATCGTGCCGGCCGACGGCGGTCAGGCGAAGATACTGAGTGACAATCTGTTACCGGCAAAACGGCCGCGCTGGTCCCCGGACGGCAATCGAATCCTGTATCAGACGCTGAATGCCGGCAAGGGCCAGATCTGGACGATCGACCTTGACGGCAACATTTCGAAGAAGATCAGTCGCGGAATCTATTTCGATCATCAGCCGGACTGGCACCCCGACGGCGAGCGAGTCGTTTTCTCGTCCGCCCGGGGAACGACCGGTTTTGATCTCTGGGAGATCGACCTCCCCACGGGCCTGCTCTGGAGACTGTCGAGCCATCCCGGTGATGAATCGGAGCCGGTCTGGTCGGCCGACGGCCGTCAGCTCGCGTATATCCGGCGATTCGACAGTCAGTGGTCTCTGATGCTACGGCGACACGGCCAGCCGGACGAAGAAATCGTCGTCTCGAACGAACCCTTGTCGGCCCCGTCTTGGCGACCGGATGGGAGTCTTCTCACCTTCCTCCGGCGAACAGGCAGCGAACTGAGTGTCGAAATGGCAATACTCTCCGATCCGCCGCTGATCAAGACGCTCGTCTCGGGCGAAGATTTCTTCGTCTCGCCGGTCAGCTGGCTCGACAAGAAGCGACTCTTTTACACGTCGGACGGAGTCATCAAAACCCGGGATTTCGACGACTGGAACTCCCGGCCCGTGGCTTTTTATGCTGCTGTCGGCCAACCCGACTCGCGATCCACAAGAAGGCCAGAGCCGACGGAACTGCCGCTCATCGATCCACCCGGTGTCAAACTGGTCATACGCGCGGCCCGTCTGTTCGACGGGAAAGGCTGTGATTACAGACGCGGACTCGATGTGCTAATTGACGGACCGCGCATCGCCGCCCTGGTTTCTCGCCGCGAATGGCCGGACGCTACTGTATTGAATCTCGGAGACGTAACCGTTCTCCCGGGCTTCATCGACAGTTACTCGGCGCTGTCTTCCAAGGACCAGAAGATTCACGGAGCCGAGTTACTCGCCTACGGCGTGACCACCCTTGTCACCAATGATCACCGGCCCGGTTACGATCCACTGATTTGGGAACATGAAGAGACGCCGGGGCCGAGGTTGTTGTGGGCCGGCGATATTGTGAATAGCAGGCCGGACGATGGCAAACGCTATCGGCTGGTCACCATTCCGTCCTCCGGCCTCACGGATAGCGACCGACGCTCTGCGGTCTCCCGATGGCAATCGAAGGGAATCCCGGTACTTGCAGAAAGCTGGCGCATCGGTCTCGGTGTCGGCGCAGATTTGCTGCTCGGAGTGGATGCGCTGCCGACGTCGCCCGGCGGCAATCGCTACCAGGACGTACAGCTCGCCACTATGGCGGGCCCGATTGCGCTCGTGTCGGGGCTGGCCGATGCGGGTACACCGGGACTCGCGGACCTGTTTCGCTCGCGACAGGCACAGCTTCTGCAACACCGTCGGCCGGTCTTGCGACGCTTCTCGTGGATTCCGGATTTCAGCCGTTCCGAGTCGGTAATCATGCTGGGCAGCAAGCCGAGTGGCTTGCCACCCGGACTTGCGCTGCATGCGGAAATGCAGGCACTCGCCGCGGCCGGACTGCGCGGCGACCAGGTGTTCCGGGCCGCCGGTCAAAATCCCGCGGCCGTCCTCGGACTCGAGAATCAGATTGGCCGGATTACGGAAGGGGCCTTTGCAGACATGGTGCTGGTCTCCGGCGACCCGCTCGTGAGGGTGTCAGACGCAATGAATATCGTGGCCGTGGTAAGAAGCGGACGCTTTTACAGCCTGGTAAGCCTCCTGGAGCGTGCCGGCGCTCCGCCTGCCGTCGAATAATTTGACAAACTGTGCAGATTTGCGGCCCTGGTGGAGATCGACGGAAGAATTGGACATAAAGTCACTGAATCCGGTGCATCAGTCAGGGGGCCACCGACCGGATCACGTGGAAAACAACTGATAATTCAGATGGTTATAACTTGTTGTTTTTTATCCAAAAAATGTGCGGTTGCAGCATTCTGTCGAAAAACTTTACAAGCCGTGTCAGGCCCTTGAGTGTCGCAATCGAGGACTCTATATAACTATTTGAAAACTATCGCTTTATGGGCTGATGGCATGGGACTTGCTTTGAATACCATGCCCAAGCGAAGTGTAACTGGA